>CAYGTA010000190.1:0-8736 GCA_964352605.1 uncultured bacterium
CTGAGTTGGTTTGTTTTTACTCCCCCGGGTCGCACGAATGGTCTGATGGTGCAACTATTCGTGGAAATGCTATTAGGTGAGGAGTGAATGCGTAATCTAGATAGTCGACTTAACAGCTATAAGGTGCAGTGTTTACCTTATCAAGAAGCTCCTACAATCTTCGATTAGTGACTTGGTAGTTGAGCATTTGCCTTGTCATGCACCGCTAATTTCTCCAACAAGCTCTGACTTTCAGCATTTAAGCCAATAAGAGAGACGGGAATATTATTTTTTCTAAAGCTCAAAACGATTTTGTCAATGGCTGCAACCGCAGTTCCATCCCACAAATGTGTGTGACTTAAATCAAGCGTTACACCCTCTAGACTCTCACTAAAATCAAAGTTTTTCAAGAAGTCTTCGGTACTAACAAAAAAAAGCTGCCCCAAGACCGTGTAAGTGCGATGCTTTTTGGCTTCATCTAAGACACTGTCAACCTTAATGAGCTTCGCAATTTTACGAGCAAAGAAAAGGCAACTAAGTAAAACACCCACCATGACACCCCAGGCAAGGTTATGGGTCAAAAGTACAGTCGTAACCGTTACCAGCATAACAATACTTTCACTTTTAGGATGCGTAAGCAAACTTGGAATGCTGCGCCAATCAAAAGTGTTAATAGAAACCATAAACATGACTGCTACTAGTGCACCCATAGGAATAATCGTTAATACAGGGCTTAAAAACAGAATGAATATAAGAAGATAAATACCAGCACTTAAAGTACTAAGGCGAGTGCGACCACCACTACCGACATTAATGACACTCTGACCAATCATTGCGCAACCAGCCATACCCCCAAAAAAACCTGTTATGAAATTGGCTATACCTTGCCCTCTAGCTTCACGATTCTTATTACTAGAAGTGTCCGTCATATCATCTACAATACTTGCCGTTAACAGTGACTCAATAAGGCCAACAAGAGCTAAAGGAATAGCATAAGGAAGAATAATCATAAGCGTTTCTAAAGTAAACGGAACATTTGGAATAGCAAACGGTGGCAGGGTAGTAGGCAATGCACCCATATCACCAACCGTGCGTAAAGGACTATTCGTAAAAATAGTAAAAATCGTAATGCCAACAATGGCAATAAGCGGAGAAGGAACAATCTTAGTAATTCTAGGCAGCAAATAAATAATGACAAGACCTACAAGAACAACAGGATAAATCATCCAGCTTTCACCATGAAAATGCTCAAGTTGGGCCTGAAAAATGAGAATCGCAAGTGCATTTACAAAGCCAATCATGACTGCCTTAGGTACAAACTTCATATAACGACCAAGGCGAAAAATGCCAAAAATCACCTGAATAATACCTGTCAAAATAGTCGTGGCAAACAAATACTCGAGCCCGTACTGTTTTACTAAAGTTATCATCAGTAATGCCATTGCGCCGGTAGCAGCACTTATCATGGCGGGTCGCCCACCTGTGAAGGATGTGATGATGGCAATGCTGAAACTGGCGTAGAGGCCAACTTTTGGGTCTACACCAGCAATGATGCTAAACGCAATAGCCTCGGGAATTAGGGCTAAGGCAACAACAAGTCCGGATAATAAGTCCCCTTTGATATTGCTAAGCCAATTTAATTTGATGCTTTCTAGTGAAAATGCGTTTGTTTGAATCATTGTTTTTCCTTAGTTTTTCTTCTTTGTTTGCCAATACCGCTATCGGGTGAGAATATCAGACGAATGAAAGCAGGGTTTCCCCGCGCCTTTTAGGGTTCTTTTCAGTTCGAATGGGAAGTACGCTAAATATGCGAGGGCTATTATGACCCGAAAGATTCACCAAACGCAAGTTGGAATTTCACTCGACTAAGCTAACTTCTCGGTTGATACTTCAAAATAGCCTGATTTTTTTGCCTCAAAAAGACTGATGTTTTCTAGCGTTGTTTCAGCAATATTTTGCACGGCCTCTTTAGTAAAGAAGCCTTGATGACCTGTAATAACGACATTAGGAAAGGTTAGTAGCCGCATAAAATTATCATCCTGAATAATTTTATTGGAAAGATCTTCAAAAAACAAATCAGCTTCTTCTTCGTAGACATCTAACCCCAAGTAAGCAAGTTGACCAGATTTCAAAGCCTCAATCACTGCCGGTGTGTCAATTAGAGCACCTCGGCTTGTATTAATCAGCATAGAACCATGACGCATTGTGTTTAAAGACTTAATATTAATAATATGTCGAGTATCTGGCGTTAAAGGACAATGCAAAGAAATAATATCCGAGCCTTCTAATAACTCATTTAAACTCACATAAGTGACTAAGTCATTTAGCTTGTCGTTAGGGTAAGGGTCATAAGCCAAAAGTGTTGCCCCAAAGCCAGACATGATTTTAGCGAAAGTTTGACCAATTTTGCCAGTACCAACAATGCCAATACTTTTACCATTCAAGTCAAAACCGAGTAAGCCATTTAACGCAAAGTTACCTTCACGTACACGGTTAAAAGCCCTATGAATATTGCGGTTCAGAGTCAAAATAAGTGCAAGAGCATGCTCTGCAACAGCAAAAGGCGAATAAGCCGGTACCCGAACCACCGTTAAGCCCAAAGCCTTAGCAGCAAGCAAATCAACATGGTTAAAACCAGCAGACCGAAGAGCAATAAGTCGGGTGCCACCCTTAACTAAAGACTCGAGTACTTCTTTATTTAGATTGTCATTTACAAATGCGCAGACACATTCGTAGCCGTTCGCCAGGCTTGCTGTTGCTTGGGTTAAGCGGGGTTCAAAGTATTGAATAGTGTGATTGTGGTTTGCATTGGCATCGTCTAAAAACTGCTCATCGTAAGGTTTGGTACTAAATACAGCTATGTTCATGTTTTATATAATTACGGTTTAGTTGCGAAAAGGCAACTAAACCGTAATTGATTGCTGTTTGTTTTTAAATTAAATCTGCTGAAGATTAACCGCTTAAAGTGCCAATGATTGAGAACATTGGTAAGAACATACCGGCTACAATGAATCCTACGACTGTTCCTAAGAAGACAATCAGCATAGGTTCTAAAGCTGCTGTTAGACCGTCTACGGCTTCATCTACTTCTCGCTCGTAGAAGCTAGACACTTTTTCAAGCATTGTGTCTACCGCGCCTGTCTCTTCACCAATAGCAAACATCGAGCTCACCAATGGCGGGAAGACGTTTGGGTATTTCATTAGGGTTGAACTGATTTGCTCACCACGTTGAACTGCGTCTTTTGCTTCTGTAAGTACATCTTCAACAACAACGTTTCCTGCTGTGCCTTTCGTAATATCAATGGATTCAATGATATTAACACCACTTTTTAAAAGCAGGCCAAAGGTGCTTGAGAAGCTAGCGATAGCTGTTTTTTGAATGAGATTTCCTATAACCGGTGTTTTAAGTAAAATGCCATCAATAGCTCGTTTACCTTTTTCAGTTCGGTAGGTAAAAATGATAGCGCCAACTATAAGGCCAACAATACCCGCAAGTAAATACCACTGATATTTCAAGAAATCACTAATGGCAATTAGAACTGATGTAATCAAGGGTAGCTCGCCACCAAGTGAATCTAGAATACCAGCAAACTGTGGCACAATAGCTGTGAGCAAGAACCAAGTAACCGCTAGAGCTATTGAAAGAACAACCACAGGATAGGTTAAAGCAGTTTTAATTTTACCTTTTAAAGCTTGCTGCTTTTCTTGATAAGCAGCAATTCGCTCCAAAATACCGTCAAGGTTACCTGAAACCTCACCTGCCTTGGTTAAATATACATACAGTTGATTGAAAGTTCCTGGAAATTTGGCTAAAGCTTCAGACAAAGGTAAGCCCGTCTCAACATTCTCTCTAACTTGTTTTAGAATGTCGCGCATACCTTCTTTATCTGCTTGTTTTTGTAAAATACTTAATGATTGAACCACAGGTAAACCCGCATTAATAACCGTTGCAAACTGACGGCTAAATAGTGAAACATCACGAGTATTGGGTTTAGAACCAAAGTCAAGAAATTTAGGTAGTTTGATATCTGTTTTTAGACCAGAACCACCTTCTACTTCTATCTTAGTAATAAAGTGACCCTTATCTCGAATAACTTGTGCAACATCTCGTTGGCTTGCTGCTTCCATGGTTGCAGTTGACGTTTTTCCTAATTTGTCTCTATATGTGTATTCATAAACAGGCATAGATGGCTCCTAAAAGCAAATGAAACATTAGCTATAGTTTACTCGAGTTTGTATGAGTTGTGTTGACAAATTGTTTACTTCTGAGCATTTTGTGTTCATTGTGGTAAATCATGTATTGAATCTGGTGTTGCCCAATAGTCAAGTTTATTAAACGATGTTGCATCTTCAGGAAGCGTATAAATAAGTTGAGAACTATGAACAATACTTGCTTTTTTGCAAGCTAATGTCGGCAAACGAAAACCGTAACCTTTCGAAAGTGAGTACCCATTTTGGGCAATCGCAACAGAAGCTAAAAAAGCAAAATCAATATAACCCAAAGCAGGTATTAACTCCCCTTCTTTTTCAGCACCAGAAATACTCGAGCTTGAGCTGGGGTTGACGGTTTTTGCGTTTAGTAGGCGGTAGGCGGTTTTGTATTTTGCTGGCACTACGACGTTTACATCTTGTTCAAGAAGGTATTTGCGTAAGGGTTTTAAGACGTAGTCGGGGTAGCATAGTACGGTCTGTTGAGCTTTTAATTTTCCGTTTTGAAACAAGTAATCTACAAGTTTGTAGGCTGCTTCTTTAGCACCTTTGAAGTTTGGGTGATGGCCATAGGGTGGTAGAGGATAGGTTGCTACGTTACTGCGTAGCATAGTCGTCCAAATGGTGTCACGAAGTTCTCCTGTGGTCATGCCTGTTGTATCGATAAGTTCAGCCACGTTATTTAGTATAGCGGGCAAAAAGAGTAAATAGTTTAATGTGAAAGCAGTTCAGTCATGATTAGCTTTGCTCATTAAGCAAGTACGGTTTTGCATAGATTGCATTATAGTTAAATACATGCCTAGAGAAAGCAAAAAAGTAAAACTCGAGCGTGCCGAAAAGGTTTTGCATGAGTTGCAGCTTGTTTATCCTGATGCTCGTACTGAACTCGAGCATAGTAATGCGTTTGAACTTTTAGTATCGACAATTCTGTCTGCTCAGGCGACAGATAAAAGTGTGAATGAGGCAACGCCTGCCTTATTCGAGCGATTTCCTACAGCGTTTGAGTTGGCACAGAGCAGCCCTGAAGATGTCATGCCTTTTATTAAGACCATTGGTTTGTATAGGAATAAAGCGAAGAATTGTGTTCTGGCAGCTAAGAAATTAGTTGATAAGCATGATGGTGAAGTTCCTAATGATTTTGATGCTATTTTGGAATTAGCGGGGGTGGGTCGGAAAACTGCGAATGTGGTTTTGTCAAATGCTTTTGGTCGTCCTGCTATTGCTGTGGATACCCATGTGGGTCGTTTGGCTAGAAGGTTGAAGTTTTCAAAGCATGACAATCCAGATAAAGTTGAGAAAGATTTAGAGCAATTATTTCCTGAAGAAACTTGGATTTTTTTGCATCACGCTCTTATTTTGCATGGCAGAAGGGTTTGTGATGCCCGCAAACCTAAGTGCTCAGACTGTAGTTTGACTGGGCTCTGTCCTAGTAGTCTCAGTTGATTGAAACTGTAAGGGTCGCAACTTCTTTTTCACTAGATGATTGCTAGTCTTCTTTTGACGCTTACTTTTGCTAAGCACTAGTTTTTAACCTAGCTTTAAGAAGATTGAAGCCAAGCTTTTTGCCACTTCACTTCATCACAGTCAAGTACATTTGGAGAGATATAGATTCATGGAATCATCTATTTACGATTTAGCGATCATTGGCGCAGGTCCGATTGGTATAGAAGCCGGTATAAGAGCAAAACAAGCAGGGCTTAACTACATTATTCTTGAAAAAGGATGTTTGGTAAACGCAATTGCTGCTTATCCTACCTACATGACTTTTTTTACCACTTCGGAAAGACTAGAAGTTGGTGGGCATCCATTGGTAACAGCAACCGATAAGCCAACCCGCAAAGAAGCTTTAGACTATTACCGGAAAGTCGTTAGTAACGAAAAACTCAGCGTAAAACAATATTCCGAAGTGATAGCTCTAGCCAAACAGAAAGACGTATTTAATCTTTCTGTTTTAACGGATAAGCAAGAGCATAAGGCCTACCAAGCTAAAAAGGTAGCAGTTGCGACTGGTTACTTTGACAATCCAAAACAGTTAACCGTAAAAGGTGAAGAGCTAAGTAACGTTAGTCATTACTACAGCGAAGCCCATCTTTTTTACCAAAGAAATGTAACGATTATAGGTGCGGGCAGTAGCGCAGCAGATGCCGCTCTTGACTTATATAAAGCCGGTGCTAAGGTGACCATGGTGCATAGAGGAGATGACTTTAGACACAGCCTCAAGTACTGGATTCGCCCTAACTTAGAAAACCGTGTCAAAGAAGGCTCAATAATTGCGCATTTTAACGCAACCATCAAAGAAATAACGCCAACTAGCGTCATAATAAATAAGCAAGGTCAAGAACTAAGCATAGCAACAGATCAAACCTTTGCATTAACAGGCTATTTTGCAAGCACAAAACTACTAAAACAAATTGGTGTAAAGATAAACTCGAGTGATTTTTCTGCGGAGCATAACCCTGAGACGTTTGAAACTAATATTGAGGGTGTTTATGTCATTGGTTCAGCTGGATACGGTACTCGTACTAGCGATGTGTTTATTGAAAATGGCTTGGTTCATGCTCAAAAAGCATTGGACGATGTTGTTCAGAAATCTAAAGATAAACAAGCTGTCTTACTGTAACGTTGAGATGCATTTAGCAGCTAGAAAATTTGAATCAATAGCCTACTTTAGAAACAAGTAGGCTATGTAACTAATATAGGCAAGTAATAAAACTGCTCCTGAAACCCTACCAAAGCGCTTGAATATCAAAACCAAAGGCAACAAAATAATACTAAAGCCAAGCATTATGTATATATCGGTGCTTATGGCAGCAAAGTTTTGATTTATGGGTTTCACCAAAGCCGTAATACCAAGAATAGCTAAGACATTAAAAATGTTAGAACCAATGACATTACCTAAAATAATGTCACCTTGTTTTTTAGATGCAGCAACAATAGAACTTGCAAGTTCAGGCAGGCTAGTGCCAAATGCAACAAAGGTTAAGCCAATAACCTCCTCTGGAACGCCAAAGCTGCTAGCAATGTCAATAGCGCCAGTCACCAAAGCTCGAGCGCCTAAAACCAGTAGTAAGACGCCAAAACCTAGTAACGATAAGCTTTTCCAGACGGGTGTTTTTATTTCTTGACTTGGTGCATCCGAAGCGATTTGCTTTGGGTCAAACTTGATTAAATAAACAAGGTAGGTGATGAGCACAGCAACCAATATGCCGCCTTCTAAGCGACTTACTACCCCGTCAAGCAAAATGGGAATGAGGATAAGGCTAACCGCTAACATAACAGGGAAGTCGCGTCTTAGGAAAAGTTTGCTGGCGTATAGCGGAAAGATAAGCGCTGCAGACGCCAAAATAAGACCAACATTAGCAGTGTTTGACCCAACGACATTGCCCGTAGCAAGTTCAGGGGCACCGTTAAACACAGAAGCCAAGGTGGCAGCCAGTTCTGGTGCACTGGTACCAAATGCCACTACAGTCAAACCAATGACCAAAGGACTAATGCCTAAACGAGTTGCAAGGGCAGTTGCATTTCTGACAAGAAATTCACCACCTATATATAATAAAACAATGCCCACTGCTAGAAATAGAAAACTCACAAGCACCTAAAGTAGCAAATCTAGCCGAAACATGTCGCTGTCTAGCTTTCATAAGTGAGATATCGTACTATGTCTTAACAAGCTAAGCTGACGAAACTTTTATAGGCTATGCTAAAAAAATAAAGAAGCTCCGTTCTCTACTCACTCCAAGTAACCTCATAGCTTTAGCTGTTCTTATAGCCACAATTGGTATTTTTTGGCTGATTCAAACGCTTACTCATGTCAATGTATTTAGTGAAGCAGGCTTCAAAGAACTTGCTGAACAACTTGGTGTCTGGGGGCCAATTTTATATGCACTTTTAACCGCCATAGCCGTAGTGGTAAGTCAAATTCCTGGCGTGCCATTAACCATGGCTGCAGGGGCACTTTGGGGTCCTTTCCCAGCACTGCTATACAGTGTAGTAGGTGGTTTTTTAGGCGCAATGATCGCCTATTTTTTAGGCAGAACCCTAGGGCGTAGCATCATGAAAGCCTTAGCTGGCAAAGTCATGGTTTTCAACAAAAATAAAGGTGAAGTTTTTATTGGTTTTGTTATCTTTATATCGCGAGTACTACCATTATTCCCATTTGATATCATAAGTTACGCAGCAGGGGTCAGTGGGCTTAAATTTATTTATTATGCTTTTGCAACGCTACTAGGCATGATACCTTCAACCTTACTTCTAACCTACCTTGGCTCAGCCTTTACCGTAAGCCTACCCTTTGCACTTGGTATATCAGCCCTCGCAACTGTCATGCTCATTGCCCTTCCTTTAGCCATACGCAGGTACAATTGGTTTGGCTTACGAGACAGTATTACACTCGAGTGAGCCTTTAGTTATGAAAGACAGACTGATAGATACTAGTTTACTTGTTGTGTTAATCACGGTGGCCTTAGTCATCGTCTGGACACTGTTCCAGCCTTTTGGTTTTTTGTTCACTCGCAATACTCGAGTGAATCCTGCAACGCCTATTCCAAC
>CAYGTA010000191.1:0-8735 GCA_964352605.1 uncultured bacterium
AGGTTTGTTTAGATTTTTGGAAACGTTTGAGGAAATTAAGTTGCAAGTTACCATTTCGAATCTGATCGATAGCAACAGCTAAGAGTAAAACCAAACCTTGGACAATGTTTTGTAATTCGGTTGAGGTACTTTGCAGTTTCATTCCGTTGAGTAAACTGCTTAAAATGAGGACACCTAAAAAGGTACCTAGTAAATTACCTTGTCCGCCAGCTAGACTTGTTCCCCCAAGTACCACAGCGGTAATGACGGTCAGTTCTACCCCTGGCGCTGCTCTGGGGTCAGCCGCGTAAAGCCTTGAGGTTAGAAACATAGCGGCCACCGCTGCACTTAGGCCCGATAAAACATAGGCCGTAATCCGGTAGCGTTTTACTGTCAAGGCTGCGAGTTGTGAAGCTTCTTCATTTCCTCCAATAGCGTACATGGCTCGCCCGTAGCTGCTTAAGTTCAAAATAATTAGCCCAATTACAAAAAGTAGTAGCATAACCCAAACGGGATAGGGCAAGCCTAACCAGCGACCTTCGGAAAGACGTGCAAAAGCGTTATAGACAGCCAAATTTTCACCACTTAAATCAAACACGGGTATGGTCAGTCCGTTTGAAAACACAAACGCCAAGCCACGGGCGATTGAGAGCATACCTAGGGTAGTTATGAGGGGATTAATGCCAATAAAGGTTACAAGTAAACCATTGATGAGTCCAACCAATGCACCTGTCGCAAGAGCGATAATCACAGCAGGCCAGAGACCCAAAGACACCTGTAGAGCGCCAATGACTACGCCACAAAGGGCAGCGGTTGAAGCGACCGACAAGTCAAGTCCGCCACTTATCATTAGCATGGTACTAAATACAGCAATGATACCCACGGTGGTACTGTCAATCAGTAAGTTAGTAAGGTTACGCGGGGTCAAAAAAAGGTTCGAGGCTGAAGCCATAATCACGATAATTAAGGCCAGCATGATGATTAAGGCAAGAACTTCTTGAAAGGCACTTGAACGCAGAATCTTATTCATACTTTATCCTTTGTTATAAGCTCTATAATCATTTCAGCGCTAAGCTTATGCGCCTCACGGTTTGGATGATTAAGACCATTTGCCAGTAGAGCATTCATGTCCTGCCCTTTATCAGCAAGGTCTTGCCATTTAGCGTAGACGTCTGCTAGTGGAACGTGAGCTTCTTTAGCGCATTCACGAATAACTTGTACGGCTTTCGCTAGGTTGCCTTTTTGGTAAACCTCAAGAAATCCTTGCAGATAATGTCGCTCTGAAGGGTCGATATTTGGGTTATCTTTGGTGACCATAAAGTTTGGACTAATGAGGATTAGGTCTGCTTTCGTCTTGATTTTTATTTTCCTAATAAGTATTTTTAGACTTTGTTTAAGCTCAAATCCTGTATCAGACTGCACCGCGTCATTAAGACCAAAGCTAATGAGCACCAAATCAGGTTGATAACGTATAACGTCTCGCTCAAGCCTTTCAAGGCTATCTGCAGCTGTTTGGCCAGCAGCTCCAGCGTTGATGACACTAAACGTACAAAGGGGGTAGTGTAACTCAAGTTTTTCTTTAACTTGCTGATGGTAAACAGTCGCTGCATCTATTTTGCCAGCACTTGTATAGCCTTGTGTGACGCTATCACCAAAGGCAACAATTATTATGGGCGCTTCGCTGTACGAGGCTGTTTTTGCTGAGATTCTTTGATGTAAGTGTTTAAACCTCAAAGTGTACCTCCCGCAGCAGCAGTAAGAACTTTGTCTTGGGTTGCCTCACTATGGTCAAATTCAGCTGTCAAACGACCTTTATAAAGCGTGAGAATGCGGTGGCTGATTGACAAAACTTCTTGAATGTCTGATGAAACAACCAGTATTGAGAGTCCTTGTTCAGCAAGCTTTTCTAACTGATCGTAAATGTCTGAGCGAGCTCCAACATCGACACCCCATGTTGGTTCATTTAGAATAAGGACTTTAACGTTAGCCTCGAGCCATCTTGCTAAAACAACTTTTTGTTGATTGCCACCACTTAGGAATCTAACGGGTACATCCATACCGCCAGCCATGCGTATACCAAGTGCATCTATCCAGCTTTGACTATGCTGACGCTCGAGTTGGGGAAAAAAGAAGCTTAATCTGGATAGATTTTGCCAGTTGGATAGGGTTAGGTTTTTGCGTACGCTCATGCCTAAAACCAAACCTCGAACTTTACGGTCAATTGGTACAAACCCAATGCCGGCTTGTTTGGCATCTTGTGGTTTACGAATTCGTTTTTCTTGACCTTGCACTATGATGCTGCCACTGTTATAACGTTCAGCACCAAAAATACTGCGGGTTAAACTAATCTGCCCTGACCCTAATAGGCCAAAAATACTAACAATTTCACCGGTATGAACTTTAAAGTTAATATCTTCAAAAACACCTGTTTTTTGTAAGTGGCGTATCTCGAGCGCTACCTCTGAGCTTTCCTTTTGCTCAGCCAATTCAACTTGCCGAGCTTCAATTTCACGGCCTACCATCATTTCTACCAGACTTGCTGGGCTGACTTCAGATATTGCTTTGGTTGCCACATGCTGACCGTCACGTAAAACCGTGACACGCTGTGCAATCTGAAAGATCTCATCGAGACGGTGAGAAATATAGATGATTGCTACGCCTTTTTCCCGCAAGCGTCGAACCATATCAAAAAGCATTTCTACCTCAGGAGGCGTTAAAGCTGCGGTAGGTTCATCCATGACTAAGAGCTTGGCATCTGCATAAATTGCCTTAATAATTTCAACAATTTGCCGTTCCACGACGGTTAATTCGCGCATGGGGGTATCAGGTTCGATATTGACATTTAAGAGCGAAAGGGCCGCTTTCGCATCTTGATGCATTTGTTGACGATTGATAAAAAAATGCCCTAAAAGTCCCTGCACTCTTGGTAAATTACCAATAAAAAGATTTTCAGCAACCGATAAATCGGGAGCATAATGCAACTCCTGATAAATCATTTTTATGCCACTCGCCTCTGCGTCGCGAGGTTCTTTAAAATTAACAGGCTGACCCTTTAAATAGATTTGACCGCCGTCAAGCTGATAATCGCCATTTAAAATTTTTATAAGGGTTGACTTGCCAGCACCATTTTCTCCAAGTAGAGCCAAAACCTCACCTTGGTTAAGGGTTAAAGGTACATCTTCTAAGACCTTAACACCATAAAAAGCTTTGTGAATACCACGCATTTCAAGTAAAGGGACGCTCATGTGCTACTCCGACGTAAACGGCTTAGCCCTAGACGGATCTGATCAAAGCTTACTGCCAAGAGCAGAACCAGTCCTCTGGCTACTTCTTGATAAAAAGATGAAACTTCCATAAGGACAAGGCCATTATCCAGCACACGTAAGATAATTACGCCAACTAGTGTGCCTATTAGACTGCCTTTGCCGCCAGCTAAACTAGTACCACCTAAGACAACTGCGGTTATCACTGTAAATTCAAGCCCAGTAGCGGCTCTTGGCGCGCTTGAAGCAAGCTGCGCTGCAATAATAATACCTGCCAAACCAGCAAGAAAAGAACAAACTGTGTATGTAATAAGTAGATGTCGATTGACATTAATACCTGCCAGACGACTTTTTTCCGGACTCCCCCCAATCGCATATAAATTTCTCCCAAAGACGCTTGAGCGCAAAAAAAATGCAAACAAACCGTAAAGAATCAGCATGAGTATAAGCGAGAACGGTAACCCCAGTAGACTACCTCGACCTATATAGGTAAAGGCAGAATTATTTAGCTGATTGGTCTGCCCTTCGCTGATGACAAAGGCAAGGCCTCGAATAATGGAAAAAGTTGCAAGGGTGGTGATGAGTGGATTAATTTTTATAACTGTGATGATTAGTCCGTTGAGCAAGCCCACCAGCGTGCAACAAAGAAGGGCAAGAAATGTACTTAACCCCAAAGGAATGCTGAACTCGAGCCAGAACAAACTCGCTAGGACCCCTGACAAGGCAGCAACTGAGCCAACCGAAATATCAACCCCACCCGAAATAAGCACTAGGGTCATACCAATTGAGCATATACCAACCACCGCAAGCGTTCTCGCCAGATTGGCAGCATTAGCAGGTGTGAAAAAGAATTCGGTTTGAGTTGCGAAAAATAGACAAAGGGCTAAAAAGCTTAGCAGCAAACTTAGCGTAGTTATGCTGTCGCCTTTTAGCCAGCTTCTTTTCTTGAGGGAGGGTGTAGACGTCAAAATAAAGTCCTATAAAATAAAAGCGGGGCGCAATTTTGCGCCCCGAGGAGGTCTTTAGGGATTGCAGAAGGCGGATTGCTCGTCTGCGTAGAATTCACAAAGGTTTTCTTTAGTAATAAAAACGTGGTCTTGATAAATGGCAGGTGCTACTGGACGACACTCTAAGATATCGATCATTGCAGGTAGGAGTTTGTCGCCATATCTTTCTGCGAAGTAACCTGTAGCGCCTAGATAACGGCTATCTTCTTTGACCATTTCTTCTTGACCACTCGGATCAGCACCCTGACCCGCCACTATAATCTGATCTCTACGACCGGCAGCTTCGGCAGCAGCAATGGTACCGAGGGCTGTTCCGTCGTTAATGGTAATCGCTACAATTTTAGTTGCATCTGGAATGGATGGCAAAGTGTCACCAACCACACGGAAAGACTCTTCTTGTGTGTTTTTACTGTCTAAACGGTAAATTTGATCTTCGCTGAGTTGAGTTGTTACGGTATCTTGAAAACCATCAAGCATCCCTTGCATACGAGCAGCTGGAATTGGGCCAGATTGAGGCAATTCGAGCACTAGCATGGCATCTGCTGCACCTTCCCAGTTAGTATTTACCCAGTCACCTAAAGCTTCACCTGCTAAGCGTCCAGCATTATAGTTATCAGCACCAAAGAACACTGCGCCTGGCATTGGAATATCAATTGCCATAACAGGAATATCTGCACTGCGTGCTCTGGCCATAATTACATTGCCAAAAGCTTCGTCCGTCTGGAAGTGAATGATGCCATCAACCTGCTGCGTAATAAAGTTTTCAGTATTTGATAATGCAGTAGCTCCATCAAGCTTATTATCGGCAAGCACGATCTCTACATTACCTAGACCCTCAGCGACGCTAACAATACTTTCGCGCACCAGTTGGGTAAATACGATGTCTTCAGTTAAATTTGCAAAACCAATAGTGTAATTATCACTTGCTGTTGAACATTCTTGAGCAAAACTTAGACCAGCGCCTAAGGTGAGCACTAAACTCAGTAGAATGGTACGTAATTTCATTTTAAACTCCTTTTATAGGTTTGAATGAGAAATTTGAGGCCTTTCAAATCAATACGTGTTTAAACTCAACCTCCTTTATCGCTTTTATAAACTCTCAAAAAGCAAACTTCCACACTAAGTAAACCAATGCTTTGGCAATCAGTTTTGAAAAATTCAAGCCAATAGCTCAAACCAAAACACCAAAAAATTGATGAAACTTGTTGAAACTTGTTGAAACTTGTTGAAGTATAATAGTTTCGAAAAGAATTGTCAATTTCTAACAAAAATGCTAGATTCAATGACACTTTACTCGGGAGCGTTATGACAACCTACGACCGGCAGCAAGCGATTACCAAATTACTTAACGAACACTCGAGCCTCAAGGTGAGCGAGCTGACCAATCGCTTTCAAGTCTCCGAAGGCACTATCCGCAATGACCTAAACACCTTAGAAGAAAAGCAGGTTCTGAAGCGTGTACGGGGAGGCGCAATAGCCAATACTTCTCCCACCATTTACCCACTTAGCAATACCCGCGCTCAAATTAATCTGTCTGAAAAAAAACGAATTGCAAAATGGGCTGCAGAACTCATCAGTGATGGCGATGTAGTTTTACTTGATGCCAGCAGCACAGTTTTGCACATGGCACCCTTTTTGCGTGAAAGACGAAATTTAACAGTTCTGACCAATCAACTTGAAACCGCACAAATTCTAGCTCGCGACCCCAGCAAAACAGTCATCTTAGTAGGTGGTATTTTAAAATCTGATGGAACTTCAGTTATGGGTAGCATCAGTCAGGAAGTTCTTAAAACTCTGCATATTGGCACAGCTTTTGTGTCTGGCGTTGGCTTTTCACTTGAGTCCGGCCTTATGGAGGCTGACCTAAACGAAGCCGCTTACAAAGAACAAGTCATAAATTCTGCCAAACAGGTGGTTGCCCTTATAGACTCTACCAAATTTGACCGCTCAGGCTTAAAGCCGTTTGCACAAGTCGATCAAATTGATCATATAGTTAGTGATGACGGCATGAGCCGTGAAGTCATTCGAAAACTACAACATGCTAATGTCAGCCTAACTATTTGTGGGGAGAACACCGTTCAATCACTAAGTCCACATAGAAAAGCTAAAAAACACTATAAGATTGGGTTTGCAAATTTAAGTGAAAATGTATCTTTTGCCGTTGATGTCCGTCGAGGACTCGAGCGAGCCGTCAAGAAATATAGTCACGTTGATTTACTACTCGCCGATAATGACTTAAACAGTGACAAGGCAGTTCAAATCGCCGACGAATTTATCGACCAAGGTCTTGATCTAGTCATTGAATACCAAATTGATGAAACCATAGGCAACTTGCTTATGAATCGCTATAGAGATAAGCAAATTCCCGTGATTGCGATTGACATACCTATGGTTGGCGCAACTTTTTTCGGCGTTGATAATTACCAATCTGGGCACATGGCTGGTCGTGCATTGGGACTATGGATCAAAGAACACTGGGAAGGGCGGCTTGATCAACTCATCATCCTTGAAGAAAAACGGGCGGGACCCTTACCAGCTGCACGTATACAGGGGCAACTACACGGACTTCAAGAGGTCATAGGTGAAATAGATAGCGAGAAGAAACTCGTTTTAGATAGTGGCAACACCACTGAAAAGAGTTACGAGCAAACAGCAAAGGTTTTAAAAAATCTTGGTGAAGCTGAAAAAATTGCGTTTATTAGCTTCAATGATGATGCGGCTTTAGGCGCTAGCCAAGCTTTGCAGGAATTTTCTCCAAAGCAAAACGCAGCGATAATAGGTCAGGGAGCTGACCGCCGTATTCGAGATGAGATAAGACGAGGCAACAGACACATTATAGGCTCAAGTTCATTCAATCCAGAGTTTTACGGAGAAAGAATCATTAATCTTGCCCTTAAAATCCTAACAGGTCAGTCGGTAGCCCCTGCAGTTTATATGGAATCAGCCTTCATAAATAGCAACAATTTAGAGGCGTTTGAAAAAGATCCGCTTTTATCATTGGTAAATGTCTGAAATGTACACAGCCACAAGGCCAATAGTCGATTAACTGCTTGCCAGCTACTAAATAATTTCTCAGATAAATAAGGAGAGCACGAAAAAGCCTGGGGTTTCCACCTTTAACAAGGGCTTACACCAAAAAATATTTATCAGAGAATCGCGATTCCTATGAGGGGTGAACCTATACCAGAATAAGTCGATCCCATGGTTTTTCGTGCTCCCAGTCTCTGTTGCAGCATTCCTTTCTTTTACTTTCTGGTCGCACTTGCAATGCCTAGTTAAAGCTCAGGTTCAGCTGTGATTATAATGCTAAGTTCTGAATACACCTATTGCAATGAGTATAAGAAAAACCCCGTTACCAAAACCATGAATAATGATAGCTGCCCAAGTATTTTTTACGTACTGTGCAATTAGAGGGGTTAGTAAACCAGTCGGTAGGAGGGTTAACCACATCCAACGCATCATAAAGTGCAACAAAAATATCCATAAAATGCCATTGACTAACCAAGCCCCTTTGCCAAATACACGTTCTTGCCTTGGTAAAAGGAAAGCGCGCCAGAGTAATTCCTCACCAAAAATATTGGCAAATAAACTAAGCGCATAAAGTCCTATTAACCAACCACTACCCAAAAGCGGAACGCCAAGGTACTCTTCAGGTGGCAGAACCAAGGGTTGATTGGGATCAAAGAGTGCGGGTAAGAAAGCTGGTGGCGCAAAAAAAGGTAAATCAGCAAGCATGTGAGAACTAGGCTCTAGAATAGCTTCTGCTAGGAGTGCCGCAATAAGACCAGCGATTCCCCATAGCCAAACTCGTCTGGTTGGCTTTTGAAAACGCATTCGTTCCCGAAAAGCCGTCCAAGTAGGTGCATTCCCTTCTAATCGATAGGCAATGAAGGCAACAACGCCAAGGAGTAGAAGAGGAAGATACAACGATAGGGTAAAGCTCCAAACAAGTGGCACACCCTGTCTTTGAAGCCAAGGATTTAGCCATTCAAATGTAAAAATCAATAAGATGCCAGGTAAGCCAAAGAATGATAATGATTCAATCCAGCCTCCAGGTCTAATTTTGAAGAAGCTAGATTGATTCTGCATTTGTTAACTCCTTTAGTTTGATAAGTGCTTTGAGGATGACTGTTATACTATCTAAGTAAATCTGAAAACTAAAGTGTACTTTGAGCATAAACTCAGCGATTTTGACGGCTTAGAATCATTTGTTTGAAACATACTCAGCTCCTTTTTGCGTTTTGAACTGGTCGAGTCAAAATCCCTTGCCTTGATATCAATAGCGACTCTTTCAATATACTAAAAGTATATTGAAAGAGCCTAAAAAGATGCTTATGCGTCGCTGCGCCTAGCTTCTCTCCTGATTAACTGGATGAGCTTTAAAAGCTTTAGTCCGCACCTTTGCTTTGATTTTTGAACGCACCGAAATCATGCTTAATAACTGCCAGATGCTAGCAATATGGCAAAACAAAACAATCGGCACTAT
>CAYGTA010000192.1:0-8676 GCA_964352605.1 uncultured bacterium
CGACTTAGCCCACCTGTTTTTACCCAGCCAGTTCAGTCTTTAAACCCCAGTAGCCCTTTAAATACCAAAGGCCAAAGCTACTTGCAATAAACGACTCATGGGTTTAGCAGCAGCAAAGAAACGCATTTTGCGGGTGTATATTAGCTGTTTTTAGAAAAAAATCTAGTCGCAAGGTTCAAGCTTTGCGACTAGATTTATCGTCTGTGACGACTTTTCTGTTGGTAGCGATGGACGGGCACGATCCGTCGACCTCACGATTATGAGTCGTGCGCTCTAACCAGCTGAGCTACATCGCCTTATAACTGACTGTCTTAACTGACCAAGACAGCTTCGAGAGTATAGCGTACTTTTTACGCGGATGGCAAGCTTGTGTTTACAAAAAAAGCTATAGCAAGTATTCCATTGAAATACTTGCTATAGCTAAGACTTTCGTAAGTTAAGTTTAGTTTAGAATGGCTTCAACTTCTTTTCTTTCAAAGTTAAATCCGTTTGCTGCAGGTTCTACCAAAATGGTATCCCCTTCTTTTATTTCACCTGCGATAATCTTTTTAGATAAAGGGGTTTCAATATTATCTTGAATGGCGCGCTTTAAAGGTCTAGCACCAAAGGCAGGGTCATAGCCAAGTCTAGCTAAGTGCTCCATAGCTGCAGTGCTAAGCTCGAGTGTCATTTTGCGTGAGTCGAGGCGTTTGTAGAGTTTTTTTAGCATGAAGCCTGCTATGGTTTGGACTTGTTCTAGGCTTAGTGCGTGGAAGACGATGATGTCGTCAATTCGGTTGAGGAATTCGGGTCTGAAGTGGCTTTGTAATTCAGACATGACGCTGCCGCGTATTTCTTCTAGGCTGAGTCCGTCGCGGCTGGCTTCTAGAATGCGTGGGCTTCCTATATTGCTGGTCATGATTACAACCGTGTTACTAAAGTCTACAGTGCGGCCTTTTGAGTCTGTTAGTCGGCCGTCATCGAGTACTTGTAAGAGCGTGTTGAATACATCTGGGTGGGCTTTTTCGATTTCGTCAAATAGGACAACTGAGTAGGGTTTGCGGCGTACGGCTTCTGTGAGTTGCCCTCCTTCATCGTAACCAATGTATCCGGGAGGTGCACCGATGAGTCTTGCTACGGTGTGCTTTTCCATGTATTCACTCATGTCCATACGGATGATGTTATCTTCACTGTCGAATAGGATTTCAGCGAGGGCTTTGGCGGTTTCTGTTTTACCTACCCCTGTTGGTCCTAGAAAGATAAAACTTCCAATGGGTTTACCGGGGTCTGATAAGCCTGCACGTGAGCGTCTTACTGCGTCTGCTACTGAGTTTATGGCTTCTTCTTGACCTACTACACGTTTATGCATTTGCTCTTCAAGGTGGAGCAGTTTTTGTTTTTCTGCTTCCATCATTTTGGTTACAGGTATGCCTGTCCAGCGAGATACTACTTCAGCTATTTCGTCTTCACCTACTTCTAGGCGTACGTACTTTGCATGTTCGAGCTTAGCGCTAAGATCTTTTATATCTTGCTCGAGTTTGGGGAGTTCTCCGTAGCGGAGTTCTGCAGCTTTATTTAGGTCATAGTCACGTTCGGCTGTTTCTATGTTGGTTCTAGCTGTGTCTATTTTGTGTTGGGCTTCTCGCAGGTCATCTAGTACATCTCGTTCTGCTTGCCATTCTGATTGGGCTTTGTTGATGTCATCTTCAATAATGCGTAGTTCTTCTTCTATGCGTAAGAGTCTGGCTGCGCTGTCACTGTCATCTTCTTTTTTTAGCGCTTCTTGTTCTATTTCGAGTTGTAGTTTGCGGCGTCTTAACCCGTCTATTTCTTCTGGCATGCTGTCTAGTTGTACGCGTATGCGGCTGGCAGATTCATCTATTAGGTCTATGGCTTTATCGGGTAGTTGTCTATCTGCTATGTAGCGGTGAGATAAGCTTGCTGCTGCAATAATGGCGGGGTCTGTTATGCGAACCCCGTGGTGTACTTCGTATTTTTCTTTTATACCTCTTAAGATGCTAATGGTTTCTTCTACTGAGGGTTCGTTGACAACGATGGTTCTAAAGCGACGCTCTAAGGCAGGGTCTTTCTCGATTTCGCGGTATTCGGTTAGGGTTGTCGCGCCTATGAAACGTAACTGACCTCGGGCTAAGGCAGGTTTAAGCATGTCATCTGCGTCTACGCTGCCTGCTGAGCCGCCTGCGCCTACGATGGTATGGAGTTCATCTACGAATAAGATGACTTCGCCTTCTGAGTTGATGGTTTCGTTAATGACGGACTTCATACGTTCTTCAAATTCACCACGAAATTTTGCGCCGGCAAGCAAGGTTCCTATATCTAGTTGTATGAGTTTTTTGCCTTGCAAGCCTTCCGGAACGTCTTTATTGACAATTCTTTGGGCTAAGCCTTCTATGATCGCACTTTTACCTACGCCGGGCTCACCAATGAGTACGGGGTTATTTTTGGTGCGGCGCAACAGTATTTGTATGACGCGGCGCATTTCTTCATCACGGCCAATAATGGGGTCCATTTTGCCTTGTCGGGCGAGTTCTGTAAGATCAATTCCGTATTTGTTAAGCGCTTCGAAGTTGCTATCTGCACCTTTGGAATCTACTTTTCTACCACCACGGATTTCTTTAGCAGTTGTTTCCAAAATATCTTTAGACGGTAGGCTAGCTAAGTCGTTGCCACCTTTGCTTCTTGCGGCAACAAGTAAGGTGTCAACAGCTACAAAGTTATCTCCCCATTGTGCTGCTAGGCTTTCAGCTTCGGTAAAGGTGGCTGCCATGTCTTTTGACATGTACTGGTCACTACTACCTGCCACTTTAGGTAATTTATCTAAGATGGCATTCAGTGCTGCTTGAATTTGTTGTGGGTTTGCACCTGTCTTTTCAAGCACTCGAGTTGCGGGGCTTGTGGGGTCTGCGATGAGGGCGGTGACAAGATGGACAGGGGTTATGGTTTGATGATTTCGGGTTTTCCCGATTTGTTGCGCGCTGGCAATCATTTGTAAAGAGGATTCGGTTAGTTTCTCTGCATTCATAATGCCTATATTATGAAACTTGAGTCTACTATTGTCAAGTTTTTAGCTATGGAGATATTCGTGTGTACAAAGTAAAAAGTAGGCAGGCTCTCTTATGAATACTTCTAGTATTGCTTTATCGCCACAACGCCAAGATAATTGAAATTACTAAAATCATCACAGACTGAACACCCGCAGTTATTAGAAATACTGGGAAGCGTTTTAAAAATGCTTGTCCTGGCAGAATACTTGCAGAACAAATACCCACAGCTAGAACAAGTCCTAACAAGAAGCCACTCGAGACTGTTCCTATAGACAGAGCTTGCTGCAATAGAGCAATACTTATGGTGATTAAAGCTGTCGAGAGAATAGCTACAGCATAGGTATAAGGGGGAATCTCTTTAGTATGTTGTTGTTTTGATACTGCACCGTAGGCTTGAGCCCAAGGCTCCCCAAACAAAACAGTAAACCACAACGTAGAAATAACTTGTCCAACAACAATAGATAGTAAAATTGCGAGCCAGTTCAAAGCACCAAAATCCAAAATCATGAATACCTCCAAATATATTATTAAACTCTTAAGGAAACCTACTCAACGTAAACGAAAATGCCAAAGTTAGTATAATATAAAAGAAGAGAATAAAAAAAAGCAGCCAAAAGACTGCTGGAAAATCATAAAAATAAAAAGCTTAAGAAGGCTCGAGTGCTGCTTTTATAGTTTTCGCTACTGGCATAACAGTTGTTTTTTCTAGCGGACGCATATCACTACGGCCAATAAACATAGCACCTTCATCAATCTCTAAAGCTCGAGCTCTTACGTCTCCTTCAAGCTGACCGGTTTGCCATATTTCAATTTTGCCTTTTGATTCTATATTTGCTTTAACCTTGCCAATTATTTTTACTTCGTCTGCTCTTACAAGAGCGCCTTCAATAAGTCCTTCTTCGGCTATTTCTAAGACACCATCCACAATGACATCCCCTAGAACTTTGCCGTGAATGCGAACTCTACCTGAAGCATTTAGACTGCCTTCAATGGTTGTATTTTTGTTGATTAATGTCCACTCTTCGCCACCTTGAGTATTCGTTTGGCTTGACATTTGTTTTTGCTCACCACGTTTAAACATTGTAACTCCTAAGGTAAGTAATTAGCAGGGTTCTTTTGCACTTCATTAACCCAAACTTCATAGTGAAGATGGGGGCCTGTACTATAACCAGTATTTCCTAACAGTCCTATTTCACTACCCATTGAAACGCCATCACCTACATTGACTAATATTGAGTTCAGGTGCCCGTAAAGTGTTTTTATTCCGAACCCGTGATCAATAACAATATGATTACCGTAGCCCGAATTACTCCATCCTGCAGTGACGATTTTACCAGCACTTACTGCTTTCACTGGCGTTTTATAAGGCGCAACAATATCTGTTCCTTTATGAAAATTGTCGTTACCTGAAATAGGGCTTTTACGCCACCCAAAAGTCGAACTTACATAGCCTTCCACAGGCCATATTTTAGGCGTAGCTTCCACAAGGGCTTGCTTATAAACCAAATCATCTTTCACTTCACTAATGCTCGCACTCAGTCCGTTTAGATTAAGTTTAGCTTTTGCAATCATCTCTTTAATATCTTGCGCTAAAGTGTCTACAGAAGTCAATTCTTCAGAACCACCTGCTGCCTCTGTCACTTCAGCCAAAGCAGGAATGTCAGCAATTTCAATATTCGCAGCAAGCTGTAAATCTTGCACCATATTCTCAATACGAGCTAATTGACTTAAAAACTGACCAATAACCGCATTGCTTTCAGCCACGGTAGCCTCACTTGCCTCTAAGGCCAGCTCTTTTTCACTTAAACTAAGCTCCAAAATCTGTTTAGAGCTTGTAATATCACTTAAGCGCTTAACAACTTCTTCTAATTCAGATACAGTCAGCGTTTTATCTTGCAGTGTTTTCTCTTGACTATCTAAAGCAAGGTACAAGTCATAATTAAGACTTCTAAACGTTTGAAACTGCGTAAAACTACGATACGCAAAAAAAGAAACAGTTAGCAAACAGACAAGCAGCGCCATAACCCCAAAAAGCAAGCTTTTAAGCACTCGAGTGTTTAGTCTAAAAGAAAAGGGTTGCTGATTGGGTATTTCTGGCGAAACTGTTACCATGAAGTGTTTGTTTCTTTGGGCCTGCCGTTTGTTTGTTTGTCGTATTCGTGATTCTGAGGTCATTAGTTGGCTATCATCCATTCACCGCCCGGTGTTAAGTATTTTCCTCTTTAAGGATTGATACTCCTCGCTATTTTTATGTTTTCATTGTGTTTAAATTTCTACTAAAAGAGTATAGAGGGATGTTCTTGCTTTTTAAGGTACGAATGACGCAGAGGGAAAAGTTTATAAGCAAATTAACAACTATGAAGAATATCACATTTTTTGAAAGATGGTGTAGGTCCTTGAGCATTTTAAACTCGTCTACCCTAATCATGAGTAGCCAACCTAATTCATGAGTAGCCAACCTACAAGGGAATATCTAAGCTGAGTTTATGGCACTTTAGTCTTGAGGTTTTAAAGGCATTCATTTAGGCAGAACATCTCACCAAAGACTGTTTATAGGCACTAAATATAACTCAAAACAAAAAACCACTACCCTAGGGATTTATAACACCTTGTTAAAGCCTATACATACAAAGTATGCTGACTAAAGTAATGAATGGTTCTGAAGTTGTTCTAATAACAAATGTTGGTCACGGCTTCGGCCGAGCCATAGCTTTAGCCTACGGAAGTGAAGGCTACCACGTAGTTTGCGCCGATAAAGATGTTGATTTTGCTGCAAAAACAGCTGCCGAAATAGAAGAACTCGGTGGCAACGCAATTCCAATTCAAGCAGACATGACAACCCAAGTAGATGTACGCAACGCCTTTAATAAAGTCTTTGAGATTTATGGTGACCTTGCTGGCGTAGTACACGTAGCAAACAGGCAAAGCTACTCGAGTTTTGCAAATTTACTTGAAAATGAATTTACGGAGTTGTTTACTGAAAATGTTAGAAGCACGTTTTTAACTCTTAAAGTTGCTCAGCTCTTAGTTAAAAATGCTTGGATTGTTCTGGTGAGTCCTCCCAAAAATGCAAGCGCACCTCATATGCTTTCTATCCGCGGCGCCATTACACGTATGGCCTCTGGCTTT
The DNA here is from genome assembly GCA_964352605.1 of uncultured bacterium. Lineage (GTDB taxonomy): Bacteria > Deinococcota > Deinococci > Deinococcales > Trueperaceae > JAHEBB01. Next base: position 6,174 of record CAYGTA010000192.1, read on the forward strand.
GAAGCAAACAATGAGTCTTTAAGGGTAAATGTTGTGGTTCCTTCTCGAGCTGCTTCTGACCCGAGTCATGACGCTCCATTGGTTGAAACTGTCTTGTTTTTAGGTTCACCTCAAGCAGAAGGGGTTTCTGGGCATAGACTAAACATCACCTTGCCACCCCCCCCTAAATTCATTGAGTCCCTTTTACCAGAAGTGCAAGCGGCCCTTGATTCAAACATAAGGCAAGATGACCTTGAGGCAAGCTTATTTGAAGAGGAACGCGAAGAAGAGTACGAAGAGCTCATAAGCGCAAACCTTTTTAATCATGCAGCTAATACAAATGATGATTCTGAACAAGATGACGAGCTAGATGATTTTGATATAAGTGACGAACCCATGAACCTAAAAGACATGCCTTAAGCTTCACTACACCCTAGCGTACTCTTTTAACCCAATCATTTTGAACGATTCACAGCTTGCAAAAGAAACCAAGTGGCGTATTTTTTCAGCAATGCCGCTAAACTATTATAAACTGTAGTAATACCAAGCTGGATTATAAAGTCTTAGACATTTGTAATTCCAAGCACAAGGACTAAGCTCAGATTCCCTTAGGCCTACGACACCATTAAAGCAGTTTGGTATAAGATAGGCAAGGCAGTAAAGCGCTAAAGCAAAGACTAAAGATACTCAGGTGACCTAATTTATGAAATGTCCTTTTTGCTCTTCTGAAGATACTCGAGTGATTAACTCTCGTTCTGCTGATGATAGTACTGCGATTAGACGCAGACGTGAGTGTAGTAGTTGTAATAGACGCTTTACCACTTATGAACGCGCCCAATTTGAAGCCTTAATGGTCATTAAACGCTCAGGAAGACGTGAAGCCTTTAACCCAGACAAGCTACTAAACAAATTGAGAATCGCCTGTAACAAACGTCCTGTAACTGAAAAACAACTCCGCGAGTTTGCCTACGGTTTTGAAGATGTTGTGCAAGTACCTGAAATCGCTAGTGATGAAATTGGCAAACGCACCCTGCAATTCTTACGCAATCTAGATGATGTTGCCTACATTCGTTTCTTAAGTGTCTACCGAGATTTTGACTCAGTCGACAGATTTATAGAAGAAATCAAACAATTAGATGAAACTGAGTTAGACAAACTCGAGCGTAAGCTTGGTTCGTAATGTTAAAGGGCTCGGCGGTTAGTAATTGCTCTACCTAGGGTAACTTCATCAGCATATTCTAAGTCTCCACCTACAGGTAAACCGTAAGCAATGCGTGATGTTTTAACGCCAAGGTCAGTTAGTAGTTTAGATAAGTACATGGCTGTTGCTTCGCCCTCAACAGTTGTTGCTGTTGCTAAAATAATCTCGTTCACACCTTCAAGTCGGCCTAGTAAAGCTTGTATGGTGAGTTGGTCTGGACCTACGCCATTCATGGGGCTCAAAGATCCATGTAAAACATGATAAAGACCGTCGTACTCGCCACTGCGTTCTATGGCAAGCAAATCAGCAGGTTGCTCAACGACACATAATAATGCTTGTTCACGCCTAATATCTGAACAAACGCTGCATTGTGCTTGATCGCTTATATTAAAGCAAGTTTGGCATTGCATAAGCGCTGCTTGCGCGTCTAGTAATGCATTAGCTAAAGCTTTGATATCTTCTTCTGGTTGTTTAAATAAGTAGAAAGCAAGGCGTTGGGCGCTTTTTGGCCCAACACCTGGTAGTTTTCCTAGCTCTCGAATAAGCGTAATGAGCGAATTAGGATATTTCATGAGAAGCAGCCAGTTTGTTAAACAAGCTTAGAATAAGCCCCCTAAGCCACCCATGCCACCCATGGCTGCACCCATTTCTGATTCCTGAACTTCTTTGGCTTTACGCTGAGCTTCATTCACAGCAGCTGTTACTAAATCTTCAAGAAATTCAATATCATCTGGGTCAACAACTGAAGGGTCAATTTTTATTGATTTAATGTTGCCGTCAGCAGATGCTGATACGGTTACCTGACCGCCGCCAGCACTACCTTCAACCATCATACTGGCAAGCTTTTCTTGCGCTTCTGCCATTTTCCTTTGTGCTTTTTGGGCTTCTTTCATAAGTTTTTGTACGTTCATACTAAACTCCTTAAAATCAGAATTAACTTAAGTTTACCCTTATTATCTTTTGACTTTAGTCGTATACTAAGCTCAAAAGCATCAAAGTAGAAATGGATTCATTACAGCAAGCAGCCCTATCTTTAAGCGCGCAAGCTTTTAAGGCATTAACAGAATTTTTAGATTGCATTAAGCCAAAGTTATCTCTAGCTAAGATCTACTGCAAAGCTGTTGTTTAAGTCTCTACAGGGTGAATTTACTTATAGGCTAATTCACCAGCGCAAAATAGCCTTGAGCCAATGGCATGATAGGACCCGCTTCTAGTGAAGTTATACTAAACTGATTTAATCGTGTCATAAGACTGAGTAAATCTGAGCTTACTACCCAAAGCTGTCTCGACTACGTCGGCAAGGTCGGAATTATAAAGCAGTGC
>CAYGTA010000193.1:0-8570 GCA_964352605.1 uncultured bacterium
GCCACCACCGCCACCACCCCACTACTCGAGCCGCCTGATGATGCGGATGCCGATGCGGAGGATAAGGCGCTGCTCATGCTGTTTATGGATTGGGAGAAGCTTGAGAAGTCAGACATGTTGCTGCTGCCCATCCAGTAGCCTCTGCGCATGAGTTCGTCTTCGGCTACGCCTATAAGGGGGGCAACACGTTTTAGGTTTTTAAGAAAAAGAGCTGCCACACCAAGGGCTGCTGCGTAGCAAAAATATCTGTCCCAGAGTTTATAAAAGTCATCGGGTGCATTTTTCATTTGGGTGTAGTCACTTAAGGTTCGTTTAAAACCTTGCCAGCCGTAGACTTCTTTGGCTACTTCAGGTCGCCAAGCTGGTATAGATATACCGCCAATAATAGTGAGTAAAAGGCAAATGACTGCCCCAACAATAAACAAAATGCGTGCTACGTCTAAAAGAAGAAAAGCTAGACCAGCACAGATAATGATACCTAAAAAGCCTAAGCCTGACCATTTGTTTCTTTCTTTACGGCTTTCTTTTGTGGTGAGTTCGCCACCCAAACGTTTTTCAATCCAAGCACGAGGTTTAGGCGACCAAGACATCATAAATTTACTGGCAGCTTTTTGAGAGTAGCGCTTTAATTCTTTAAATTCTAAATAACTGTTATCTCCTCGAGTGTTAGTTGATGCGGCGCGTTTTAAGTAACTTAAGACTTCTTTTTCAAAAGGCTCTAGGTTGGTATCTGATTTGTCTAAGTGAAGCTGCATTTCAAATTTATTACCCTTGCCTGTAAATTCACCGTAGCCTTGTCTGGCTAAATCCATGATGGTTGCGTGAAACGCTGGCCCCATGCTGCTCTGCTGAAAACTTTGCGAAAGCATGGCGGTAACAGCTGCTGGGGGAATATCACTAGGAGGTTCAAAAGGGTATTTCATGGCGTCAATTTTGGGTTCTCGACCAACCCGATTATAAGCGTTGAATACGCCTAGACCTAGCCATGCCACAATAGCCAAAGCAGCCAAGCCCCAAAGCGGGTTAGCCCTTAGGTTTCTAAAGGCCAAAGCTCTATTTTGAATGCCAGCAACTCTAAGTTCATCTTCCAGTAAAGCTTCAAAGCCTTCGCTAGACCCAAGTACCGTGAATAAACCAGGGTTCATAAGATAACGAATCTCAACGCCTTGCCCAGCAGGAACATGCTCAAAACTAACGTTTAACTGTGACCTATCAGCAGATAAGCTAACTACAGGCTCTTCAGGGTTACTGTAGCGATGCACATAAGCGTCAAAGGGCGCACTCATGCCACCTGGGGCATTAACGGTAAGATTGTAGCCACGAATCGTACTATCTTCACGACCACTAATGTTCCAGTACCACTGCACAACATCCGTGTAAAAATCAACGGTATTTTCTAATCTATAAACAAAGCGCACGCGACCTTCACTAATGCGTCTTGCATGCCGGACCACAACTTCTTGCCCTGCTGCGCCACTCTCACAATTCTGCTGATAAGCAGAAGACCCCGAATGCGTTAAGCTTCCAGAGCCCTCTAAAAGAGTTAAGGTTTGTAAAGGCGCAAGCTGAATACATAAAAACGCCTCACCAAAATCTTCATCTGTCCAGAGGGTACGTTCATCAGACACAATCACATCGCCATTAGACAAAATATCAACAACCTGAACAACATCACGCCACTCATAGCGCGCAAAAGCAAAACTCGAGCTTAAGATAAGGAGCGTAATGAGGACTAGTTTTTTCATAACGCCATTATAGGGCAAGCTCGAGCTTTGAGAGGTAAAGATTTTTTGAAGTTTGTCCGTTTGTGGGAGTTACTCTCTTGCCATGGCTACAGCTATAGGTATTTTTGCGGCTCTGTAAGCAGGTATGAGTCCTGAGAATAAGCCCATGCCAAAGGCAACGGCTACGGCAAAGAGTATGAGTCTTAGGGTGAGTGCTGCGACTTCTAAACCGATTAGATCTCTGGCTATGTTGTTTACTATGACCATGCCGAGTCTTCCTAATATAATGCCGGCAATTGCGCCTACTAAACTTAACAAAATGGCTTCGCTTAAGACCAGACCAAATAAAAAGCGGGGTTTTGCGCCTATGGCTCTTATGACCCCAAACTCTCGAGTGCGTTCAAAAACACTCATCATCATGGTATTTGCTACTGCAATGGCCCCAACTATTAGGGCAATGGCGCTTATGCCTAAACGAACAACATCGGTTATTTGTACAGCTTCTTCAAAGACTTTCAGAACATCGGTTCGAGTTTGAAAACTTATTTCAGGGTAAGCTTCTTTTAGAATGGCTGCTGTTTCTCGGGCTTTACTAGGTTCAGCTAAATCTAGGGCAAAGAAACTAACCTTGTCTGTTATGTTTAAAGCGGTTTGAAGTGACTTTAAAGGTACAAGTATGGCGTTATCTACAAGCCCTTCACCTGAACTGGCTATGCCCACAATTTCAAAACTATTTTCTGAATTAAGCCTAAGGGTATCGCCTAGTTCTAAACTATTGCGCTGAGCCACTTGTGACCCAATCACTGCAATTTTGCTTGTTTCATCTGCAGCGCTTAAAGAGCGACCCTCGAGTATTTCAAAACCTATAAATATCTCAGCTAAATCTTGCTCTGGGGGGCTGCCTTGAAAGACAAAAGAGGTGCTTGCTGAGAAGCCTGCCCTAAAGTGATACATAAAAGGTACAGCTTTAATGATGCCGTATTGGTCTGCATTTTGATTTAAGTCATCTAAATAACTTAATGAGAGTTCAGGTAGGGTGGTAAAGGACATGGAGGTATTGAAATCTCCAAAGCTAACTTGTAAGTCTGGCCCTATGTTGCCTATTTGATTTACAAAGGCTTGTCTTAAGCCTTCACCTAAAGATAAGAAAATAACCATAGATCCAACAGCTACGGCAATGCCGAGGCTGGTGAGAAAGGTTCGAATGGGTCTTCGCCTTAAGGCGTTAAGAGCTAATGGCCAAATCATGCTTAGTTACTTTAGTAGTTAGGGTACTGAACGTTATGGAGTCAGGCGTACGCTTTAGTTTGTTTCTTCGCTGTCTTCAGGAGCGAGAATAATTGGACCGTCATTATTAAAAGCTTGACTTACGACCTCGCCAGCTGAGCCTATAAAACCACGGTCTTGACCGTTAAGAGATACCCTTACGCCACCTGCGTTACCCACATGCACAAAGACGGGGAGTTGAAAAACAAAAGAATCACCTGGTTGTAAAGTTGTGTAAACAAGTCTTTCACCTTCACCTCTAGCAGTACTCTGGTACACTTCAACCCACGTAATATCTTCTATATTTAAAGCAATTTCGCCTTCTAGTGTTGTGCTTGCCGTATCTGCTTCAACGGCCTCACTGGTTTCTGTTACGCTTTCAGGTGTAAGGTCAAAACTATAGCTAACTTCTTGGGTTAAATCTAAGGTTTCGGTGCGTGTCTCATAACCGTTTAAACTAATGATTAGCTGCCGAGAATTACTTAAAGTTACCGGTTCCTCTAAAATGGGTGTGGTATCAGAAAAATCATAATCATCTATACTGACACTTGCACCCGGCGGATTGGTAACAACAGAAAGTAAAACCGTTTCTAAAGAATTAGCTGCGCTCAAGTCGTTAGTTTCAGCATTTACACTTTCGCTCTCTTGTGTAGATGCTGCTAGCTCAGCACTCGAGTTTTCTGTATCACTGTTAGTGACTTCGGTTGTGGCGGGTACAGCAAGTAGATTTACGCTGGCATTAGCATCTGTTACGCCTTGCGGGGTGTCACTAGTTGCGCTATCTGTACTACTAGAAGGGTCAGTCGGAATGTCAGCGTCTGTATTACTATTAGGAACGGTAGGCGTAGAAACAGAATTAGTGATTACAGGTTGATTATTTGTTAGTAAAAAACGATTAACAAGCCAGTAAGATAAGCCTAGCAACACGGCAATTAAAACAATGGCTGGTAGCCAAGTGAGTAGCCTTCTGTTATCATCCTGTTCAACATAATTAGCCGTAGTTGCTGTTGCTTGCACCGAAACCTTTTGAGGTTCACCACGTTCACGGTTATACATTTCAAGAATTTTTTTATCATCTAAGCCAACAGCTTGTGAGTATAGCCTCGCAAAATTACGTACAAAAATGCTTTCAGGTAAATCCTCATAACGATTTTCTTCAAGCGCGAGTAAAAAATCTTTACGAACGTTCGTTAAACTTGCAATATCACTAAGCTCGAGTCCTTTGCTCTCTCTGCCTTGCTTTAGGGTTTCACTTAAGCTACCACTGTAGCTTTGCTGAGCTGTACTTTTTTCTTCATCCATGACTTACTCCGTTACTTTGGGCTGAAGGGTTTTTGCTATTTCTGTGGCTAACTGCGCATTTTCTTTTAAGAGCCTTAGGTTAACATCTACGGTTTTTCCTTTGGATAATTCAGCGAGTTTGGAAAGTAAAAAAGGAGTAATGTCTTTACCTACTAAGCTTTCTTTTTGAGCTTGCCTGTGCGCTTCAACGAGCCAGCCTTTAAGTTCAGCTTCTTTTATACCTTCAGAGACAGGTTTTGTAACCAAAATACCTTGCTTTAAGGCCAGCTCTCTTTGGGCTGCGTAGGTGTTAGCAATTTCAATTGCTGAATCTACCCGAATAGGTATTTCATAAGGGGTTTGTCTCAAGTGAAAGCCTGCTAAGTAATCACTCTGATAACCCATAACTGGCACACCTAAGCTCTCTAAGCGCTCTAACGTGGCTTTAACATTAAGAATGGATTTAGGGCCAGCACAAACCGTAATAATAGGGTAATTAGCAAGCGCATAAAGATCAGCTGACTCATCAAAAGGTTCATCATGCACGCCCCCAATACCGCCCGTAGCGAACACGCTTATACCTGCCATTTGCGCAGCATGTAAGGTAGTTGCCACAGTCGTACCAGCATCTTGACCTTTGGCTCTAATAGACGCAAGATTCCATAACGAGGCTTTGGCTGCTTGGGTATTAGCAAGATGCGTCATTTCAGCATCACTTAAACCAACACAAAGTTCACCCTTAAGCACGGCCACCGTAGCAGGCACGCCACCCGCCTCACGCACCACACGCTCGAGTTCTTGAGCGAGCTCTAAATTGCGGGGTCGAGGTAGGCCATGCGTAATGACAGTTGATTCTAAAGCCACAACGGCTTGGTTATTTTCTAAGGCAGTTTTTACATTTGGAGCTAAGCGTAAGTTCACAAAAAAGATGATACCGTAAATACTCGAGTTACTTATGAAACTGTGTTTTGTTGAAGGCTGTGTTTTTTAAAGCTGTTCATGCTGCTACTGTTTTTTGCTTCACACTGCCTTCTTGACGCTACTTTCTTAGCCTTACCTTTGCTCTAAACATACTTTATGCCTTATCTTAAAAACATACTTGGCTAACCTCATGTTTGTGCATTTATGCTACACTTCCGCAGTGGAGATTCCGAACTTAGAAACTTTTGGACCTTTGTTGCAGCAACTTAGTTTTGGTGCAGTGGCTGGTTTTGCTGCTGGTTATGCCCTTAAAAAGGTGGGTAAAGGGGTTGCTATTATTTTGGGCTTGTTTTTTGTTTTATTGCAAATTGCAGCTTTTTATAATTTTGTGAGAATTGACTGGATAGAAGTGCAAAACCGTGTCAATCCTCTTTTGGGTGGCGAATCCCTAGGTCAATTTTGGCAGCAACTGGTAAATATATTGACTTACAATGTTCCTTTTGCGGCTGCGTTTGTGCCTTCGCTTATCGTAGGTCTAAGAAAAGGCTAACTGAAATTCATAGTTTTGCTAGCTCAGTAAATTTGCCTTAAAAAAAGTATTAGCCGCTAAATTTAGAAATCTGAGTCTTATAGGCTCAAACTACTTGACACAATTCGGGTGCGTGCGTTAGACTCTTTGTTGCTTAGCAGTCTAGTGGTTAGACTGCTAATACATTCTAAAAGATTATTTTCGGAGGAAAAACATGGCACTAAAACCCCTAGGTGACAAAGTGATCGTAAAAATTGTTGAAGAACCTCAACAAACAGCAGGTGGCATATTCTTACCAGACACTGCAAAAGAAAAAAGCCAGCGCGGTGAAGTTATTTCTGTAGGCGCAGGTAAAGTTCTTGATAACGGCCAACGTGAACCCATGGACGTTGCTGTTGGCGACACCGTTGTATTTGCAAAATACGGTGGCACCGAAATGAATATCGATGGCCAAGATCTTATGATTTTAAGCCTTCGTGACATTCACGCAATCGTAGAGTAATCGCGAAAACGGTTCATTTCAAACGCTAACGTAAACCTCAACCTTAGAAATAACATAGTAATCAAGGAGAAAATTTAAATGGCAAAAGACCTCGTATTTAAAGAAGAAGCCCGTCGCGCGCTAGAACGCGGTGTAAATGCTGTCGCTAACGCTGTAAAAGTAACGCTAGGACCCAAAGGCCGCAACGTTGTTCTAGAGAAAAAATTTGGTAGCCCAACCATTACTAAAGATGGTGTTACCGTCGCTAAAGACATTGAATTAGCAAACAACCTAGAAAACATTGGCGCAAAACTCTTAATCGAAATTGCCTCAAAAACCAACGACATTACCGGTGACGGCACCACAACAGCAACCGTGTTAGGTCAAGCAATCGTAAAAGAAGGCCTTCGTAATGTAGCTGCTGGCGCAAACCCATTAGCACTAAAACGCGGAATTGACAAAGGCGTTGAAGTCGCCATCGAAGAAATTCGTAAAATGGCACAAGCTGTCGAATCAAGTGCAGATGTAGCTAAAGTAGCTTCAATCTCAGCAAATGACCCAGAAGTAGGCCAACTCATTGCAGACGCAATGGACAAAGTAGGCCGTGACGGTGTCATTACTGTAGAAGAATCAAAATCACTTGACACTGACTTAGACGTTGTCGAAGGTATGCAGTTTGACAAAGGCTACCTAAGCCCTTACTTCGTAACTGACTCAGAATCAATGGAAGCAGTCCTAGAAGACCCATACATTCTTATCTTCGAGAAAAAAGTAAGCGCACTCAAAGACCTTCTACCTGTCTTAGAGCAAGTAGCCCAAACAGGCAAACCCCTCTTAATTATTGCTGAAGATGTCGAAGGCGAAGCACTCGCAACCCTAGTTGTAAACAAACTACGTGGCACCCTAAACATAGCAGCTGTCAAAGCCCCAGGCTTTGGTGACCGCCGTAAAGAAATGCTCAAAGACATCGCAGCTGTAACCGGTGGCGAAGTTATTTCTGAAGACATGGGCCACAAACTAGAAAACACCTCAATCACACAACTTGGTACAGCCAAGCGTGTACGCATATCAAAAGAAGAAACCACCGTTATTGAAGGTGCTGGCTCAACCGAAGCAATCACAGCTCGAGTTAAAGGCATCCGTGGTGAAATTGAAAATACAGACAGTGACTATGCTCGTGAAAAACTACAAGAGCGCCTTGCTAAATTAGCCGGTGGCGTTGCCGTTATTCGTGTGGGTGCAGCTACTGAAACTGAACTTAAAGAGAAAAAGCACCGCTTTGAAGATGCCCTTTCAACTGCGCGCTCTGCTGTAGAAGAAGGCGTTGTTGCTGGTGGTGGCGTAACCTTAATTCACGCTGTCAAAGCAGTAGCTGCATTATCAGAAAGCTTAGAAGGCGACGAGAAAACCGGCGCACAAATTCTAATGCGTGCCCTTGAAGAACCAGCTCGTCAAATTGCAAGTAATGCAGGCGCAGAAGCAAGTGTTGTTGCTAACGCAATTAAAGAAAAAAATGATGGACGTTACGGCTTCAACGCAGCAACAGGCGAGTACGTAAAAGACATGATCAAAGCAGGCATTGTTGACCCAGCTAAAGTAACTCGCACAGCGTTACAAAATGCTGCTTCAATTGGTGCACTATTACTAACAACAGAAGCTGTTATTGCTGACAGACCAGAAAAGGAAGCCCCAATGGCTGGCGGCGCTCCTGATATGGGTGGCATGGGCGGCATGGGCGGTATGGGCGGTATGGACTTCTAAACGAAGTTCAAAGCTTAAACGCTTTTTTTAGGGAGTACCTTCGGGTGCTCCCTTTTTCTATGCAGAGCACTTTGAAGTGTAGGTTATACTAAACTGATTTAATCGTGTCATAAGACTGAGTGAGTCAGAGCGTACTCCCCAAACCTATCTCGACTACGTCGGCAAGGTCGGAATTATAAAGTCTGACCACATTTATAATTCAGCTTAGTATTATATAGCAGTTCTGCGATTTATCTGCGCAGCAGTATAGCGTGTGACCCTTGAATCGTGTGATATCGGAACGCCTTGAATCGTGTGATATCGGAACGCCTTGGGTAATTGAAACAAATGCACTAAGCGAACGGCTCATATTTATCGTGGAACTGCTAATAGCAACGCTTTAGGTCATTTAAACAAAGACCCCACGTAACTTGGCGTTGCAATAGACTTTTAAAAGTATTACTGCGCCTCCGAACTTAGCTGAACAATCACAGTTGAAACATTCTCTAAATTAGTATTACTAATCAAAATATAAAGACGAATAGTTTCTTGACTAAGTTCAAACTGCCTAGCCGAATTTTCAAAAACTGTCATACAAGAAACCTCACCATCTTTATAAACTTTATAC
>CAYGTA010000194.1:0-8553 GCA_964352605.1 uncultured bacterium
TAAGAACGCTTTTGTACCCTATTGGTCATTAGTTTAGAAAATCAAATCACACAAATTCCTTACTCGGGGTATTTGTAAGAAGGTTTGCGGTACTGAATATGATGCACTTTGAATTTAGCAATATTTCATCAGGCGAGTTAAAACAGAAATTAAGAAGTTTGCAGGCTCTAGCATGAGTAAAGTTGAATTATTCTAGAGCTGCGTAAGCTCAAGGAGTGTTGATAGTCTTAGTCTGCGTTAAAAGCACCTATAGCTTGCATACCTAGCAAACATTTAGAACTGAATAACACGATAATCCAAGCGATCTTCAGCAAGAATCATTTCAAAAAATTGTTTATGCCCAAGCGCATCAATCATGGCAAAACGATGCTCTTTATCAATCCAGATGCCCTCTTTCATGACAGTATGACCATAAACACCAAAACGAAACCCTGTATGCTTTACCAGCTCAGGCTTTGTATACCACCACGTTTTGGTATCAGAATCATGATAAAAGAAGTCATCAAAATACTGCATACCGGGGGTTGGGCCAGCATGCGTAAATTGAACGTCATAAAACAAGATTTCACGCTCAAAATTAGCCATCCAAGCCGCCAAATCTTCAGGTAACTGAACGCCACCCTTAGCCTCATTAAATTCATCATGCTTAAGGCCTCCACGGGTACTCAACTCATACTTATGATTAAGCGCTGACTCATCATGATTACCCAAAATGATTCTTACATTGCCATTTGCCTTATCAACAAAGTCTTTAAAGCGGTAAAGTTCACGAATTTGTGCTTTGGCTGCCCGCCTCAAATGATCTCTATTGGTCGGGTCATAAGGCTCAACTGCAACTGCTTGAGAGTAAGTACGAAGGTCTTTGTAGTGCACCAAATCGCCCATAAAAACCACTTGGAAACGGCCTTGAACCACTGCGTCTGTAGGCTCGAGTTTGGCGTCACAGGCGTTAGATACCTTGAGGGCTTGCCAAGCTTCTGCCCAGTTGCCATGTACATCACCAATAGCTATAACTTTTATCATGAAGCCCCTACCAGTAATGCGCGTAATTGTGAGTAAAGCTCTCGGGCTTCTTCAGGATTTTCACCATAACCGTTGTAATTAATGAGTAATTTTGCAGCTTGCAAACCAAGACCCTCTTGTTTTAAGCGATCTAACAAACGGTCAATGGCTTGTTGACCTTGAGGTTTATTTTCATCAAGAGTAGTGCTTTCTTCAGTTATAAGGGGTCTTGCATCTAGCTTGGGCGACTCAGTTTCAGAAGATTCAAGTTCAGGTTCAAATAAGATAGCTTGATTCTCAAGATCATAATCAACCCAGTACTGCAAGCTTAGATCTAAGCCGGTACTTAAGCCAAAAGCTTCTGCTGCATAGACAAAAGCATCATAGGCTGCGCTGACGGCATCTTGCCAACTCTGCTTAAAAGAAACAATAGCTGATTTAGAAACACCATCAAGACTTAATTCACAAATAATTGCTTGATCAGCAACCGGTACAAACTTATATGACCATGCATCAATGCCAAAAACATCATTAAGACGCTTATTAAGTTCAAGATACTTCAACTGAGGACGAACTCGAGCTTGTTGTTTATCGTTAGATAATTCAACGACGCGCCATTCTCGTGCGGTTTCTGGAAAGCGAAGGTTAAGTTGTGACCTGTGGTGGTCTTGCACAGCGTTAGTATAACAATCAAATTCTTACAAGGTGAGCACTTTTACTCTCAAACAAGCTTAAAAGGACTTTTGAGTAGGTGTTTTATCTAAAAAAGCTAGTGATTTAGTGAATTTAGAGAAGCTTTCTGTAAACTTTACAAAGCCATAACATTCTCTAAAGTTCAAAATCAGGTCTCTATTTCTAAAGGATGTCAGCTTTGCGTTAGTGGCTTAGTTCAAACTAAAGGTAGACTGTCTAAAGGTAGACTGTAGTGAGAACTGCGGAAAGGATGGTTTGCAGCGGTAAAAACATTTTTAAACCCTAAAGGGATACCTTTTTGAGCTTTTAAGCTAAATTTGTTGCTTATGCGCCGTTTTTTAACATGATGCTAAGGACAGATGTTAGTGACGAAAACACTTTAAGTTCGTATAATGCCGCCGTGAGCACCGGGAGGTTAACTGTGAACCGATTTCTAAACATAATGCTATGTATTCTCTTGCTGAGCGCAGGCATAGCACAAATGAATACTGATCAGTCACCAACATTTTCATTAAATGCCATGCTGCTAAATGAGGCAACACCCCTCATATTAGAAGGTTTACATTTATCTGCAAATACTGACTATAATTTAAAACTTACAAACCCTGAAGGTGACGTTATCTTAGATGAGCAAATCTTTACTGACTCAGAAGGTAACATTAACTTTTCGAGCCTCTTAGGAAAAGAAGGATTTTGGACAATCGCAATACGCGGTGACGACGCAAGAGCTATATTTGAAGTCGAAGTAGACAATACTCGAGCTGCCAATGCTTTTGTTGTTCCTGATTCTGCTGCTTCTAATAATAGCGAAGCTGAACTTGCTGATACTTTAGAAACAAGTGAAGCTGATCTAAGTCAAGACGATATTGCAACTGATCAAGCTACTGAGGCTGAAGATGTTGATGCAGATGAAGAGGCTAATGCAATTCAAAGTGAAGCTTCTGAGGCTGAAAATGCTACGACGGCGCAAGATGATGTGGCAACACAAACAGATAGCGATGCGTCTCAAGATGATGTAGATGAAAGCACAGCTAGCGTTGATGAGCTTGTTGAAGAAGCAACAGAAACCCAAGATGAGGCCTTAACAGAAGCAGAAGCACTGTCTGAAGATGCGGTTGCTGAACTTGAAACTGAGCCTGCTACAGCAGAAGATAGTTCAAATACGGAACTTGCAAGCGAAGACCCTACAGAAGTTAGTGATCTAGAGCAAGCTGCAGACGCAACAAGAGCTGAAACAGCTGCGTCTACGCAGCCAATGCAAGCTATTAATGCCGGTGATGCTGCCGCTATTCTTAACAGCAGCAGCGACTTTACAGAACTCGCAGGACTTGCTAGAAGCTTAGTTGCTTCTGGTGATAAAGCGAGAGCTAACCAAGCTATGCAAAAGTCTTTAGAAGTGTTTGCTGCACAAGGCTATGACCCTCGCTTGTTACGTAATTTAGATCAACATGAGGCTTACAACTTTCCACTGAGACCTCTAGAAGAAGCCATAGCTACTGAAAATCGTGAAGATGCTGATTTTTGGGCAAACTGGCTTAAGTACTTTGTTGCTGCTGACGTTCCACAAGTGGGTGAAACCATTCGTGATTACGCGAGCTTTATTTCTAAACAAGATGGTCGTTCAGGTCGAGCTCTTGTAAGAGAATGGCGTGAAATTGCTGACACAGGTCGTCGCACTACGCCTAGTGGCGTACTTGATTCCATTTTTGCTGCTGCAGGCCGCACGGGCTTATACGGAGTCTTCTCTTTAATAGCCGCTGTGATTGGCTTGCACTTAACGCTACTCTTTAAATATTGGGCACCCCAAAGTTTGTTTTTGCGTCGCCAAAAAGAACAAGGTAAAAAAACAAGTCCATTTGCAAGACTTTTGGTTATGCGTTACTACAGTACGTTTGAAAAGTTAGTCATTGTGCTCATGTTTGCCTCTGCTATGGTTTTGGCTGGCTTAGCAACATGGACACAACAAAGAAGAACGGTGCTTACGGTTGAAAATGGCACGTTTGCTAGCCCAGACATTCAAGCAGCTATAAGTCGTACGGCGTTAATTGGCGAAAAAGGTAATTTTTTACGGGGTTACGCAGCCCAAGTAGTAGGAGACAATACGCTAGCTCAACGCGAATACGAAGCGGCATCTAACCTTGCTTCTGCGCTTAATAATCTAGCTATTGTGACTTCCAATGATAGCTTTTATGAGCAGGCTCTAGCCATTGCTCCAAACCTTCCTGAAGCTAAATACAATACAGGGAACGCCGAAAACCTCTTTGCCTTCCAAAATGACTTTTTACCCAATCAAGCTGTTCTAGCTGTGCCCTCTGACGAAGTCATACAGGCAGCAGTAGCAGGTAGCTGGCAAGCAGAGGTTGTTAAGACCTTCAGAAATCCTTGGACTGAATTTGCTGTTCTTGATCCTTGGTCAAACCTACTGAATGATCGTATACCTCAGTTTAGTGCCTGGCTTTGGTATCTTGTAATTAGCATCATTATGCTATGGGTAACGGTCCATGTTCTTTGGCTATTTGTCCCAAGGCCACGCCTAGCTAGAAATGCTCCTAGAAATCCATTGTATGAAGTTTTAGCACTCCTTATTCCAGGTGCAGGCGCAGCCGACGAAATGTGGGGCTTACTGCTACTGGTACCTTGGGCAATTATAGGCATAGACACCCTAGCAGATATCTTTAATTGGGGCTTCGGTATAGGCATGATAAGAAGATGGGATTACATTGCACTAGCTATTCTTTACGGTATTAACGTCATAGCAGTTGTAGGAGAATTCTTTTACTACAGAAATCGAATGCAAAGACTCAAACTAGATGACCCTGACTTAGCAAGAGAGTTTCGTTTAATCAAATAACTCGAGTGTTTGTCGTATTTACTCGAGTTTGTATTGTTGAAGTATAGACAGTAAGGTAACGTTTGGTTTTGTTGCGGAGTTGGGATTATATAAAAGTTGGGTAGGCTAAGGTCTGCCTGACTTTTTTAACTATTGACCCTTGTAGCAGCACATGATACGGTATGCAGGATTATTAAGACCTCTGCATAATCATGCAGTACCTAAATTTATGAGCATCCAAGTTAATCAAACCCAACGACGATAGTCAAAGGCCTAAGTAAAGGCTAAGCAAAGCACGATTACAGGCAGCGCTATGCACTAGATAGTACTTAGAAGCAAAAAAGGAGCAGAGTATGATGGCAGCACAACCAGAGCAAACATCACCCCAAACACCACCTCAACACGCTTACGAAGCCGCCAGATTACGCTGGTCCGCACTTAAAGACACCGCACAACTTGTTGAACTTTACAATAAAGCAAGAGAAACAAAAAACGAAACAAATAGCAGCATGCAAGACTGGCTCGAGCGGGGCGGAGGACTCATTTTAGAAGATGAGGATGGCCAAATGCTCTGCGCGATTCGTTGGTGCGAAGAAGGCGAAGGCTGGCGAGTAGACCGAATTGCTACCCTACCAGAAGCACGTGGTAGAAGTTACGGTCGTTGGCTGATGACCAAAGTAGAAGCCCTAGCGATTCGTAATAACATACCTACCCTAACGCTTAGTCTATACGAAGTAAAAGACGACTTACTGCACTACTACCAAAGAATGGGCTACCAAATACTCGAGCAAAGCTCAACAGAAGTAACGCTAACTAAGCGCGTAGGTGGTGTCTGGCAGTACAAGCGCAGTGAATAAGAGATTTTAAGCAAGTTTAAGATTTGCTAACACTCGAGCTATTTCTTGAATTACGTCACTGGCTATAAGGCCATTTCCAAACTGTTTGGCTGCACTTTCACCCGCTAAGCCGTGAATGTATACAGCAAGGGCTGCTTGTTGTTGTAAATCATTTGTAGTAGCCACAAAGCTAGCTATTAAACCTGCAAGTACATCTCCAGTGCCAGCGGTTGCCATGCCTTCATGACCTCTAGTGCTAACAAAACAACGACCCGTTGCTTTAGCAATAACAGTACTTGCACCTTTTAACACAACGACAGCGTTGCTTTTGCTAGCCAACGCTCGAGCTGAGCTTAGGGGGTCAAGATTTACTTGCTCAACTGAACACTCAAGCAATTTGGCTGCTTCACCCGCATGGGGTGTTAAGACACAACGACCATGCTGTTTGACCGCTTCAAACCAGTTTTCTGAAGCTAAGAGACCCCCTGCATCTAAAACGGTTACTGCGGGGCTTTGCTTAATGAGTTTAGGTACAAGCGCTTGAACTTCACCAAGCAAACCAGGACCAATAACTCGAACCTGTGCATGCTTTTCAGAGATGCTAGCAACACTCTCTAAAAAAGAATCAGCGTGGCAAGCTTTAAAAATAAGCTCAGGCCAACTATTAGCCAAACGCTCCTCAGCTAACAAAGTAACCAAACCAGCACCCCCACGCAAAGCAGCTCGAGCTGTAAGTTCTGCTGCGCCAAGATAAGCTTTTGTGCCTCCAACAACAAGCACGGTGCCTGCACTATACTTATGAGTTGTTTTGGCTCGTGGCGGCATCTGCGTTTGCAAATAGGCATCATCCAGTAAGACAAGGTCAGATAAACCCTCGAGTAAATCACTAGGCAGACCAATATCTGCAACATCCCAATCACCAAAAGCCGCTCGAGCTGGATAAAAAGCACTCGCAATTTTCGGACCTGCCAGCTGCAGGGTTCTGCTAGCTTGAAGATAATGCGAAGGCAGACTTGTCATGTCAGAAAAAACACCAGAGGGAACATCAATACTTAAAACAGCCCTGTTTGAAGCGTTAATCAAGTCAAAGAGCTGTGCTAAGTCAGCTGATAAAGCTCGAGATAAGCCACTACCAAACACCGCATCAATAATCAAATCAGCAGTATTTAAATAGCTTTCAACTGTCTGATAGTTTAGCTTTAAAGGAGTTAGCTGGCTCAACAAAGCAGAACGCGCCACCCTAGCATCCTCTGAACGAATATTAGTTTCACAATCAGCAAGCTCGAGTACGGTCAGCCTAAAGCCAGCTTGCACTAAATAACGCGCTGCTACATAGCCATCGCCACCATTATTGCCTTTGCCACAAAAAATGAGTATTTGTTTGGCTTGAGACCAGTGCTTTTGGGCGTAGTTAGCAACGTTTTGACCTGCACGCTCCATAAGTAACTGCGAAGGAATACCTGCTTTAATAGCATTTTGGTCAGCTTGACGCATTTGACTAGCCGTAAAAAGATACATATTACAAGTTTAGCAATGATGCGTTTAACTTTAGCTAAACACTGAGAAATACACCCTAGCTTCAGAGGATTTGTGAGCGTTAAACTAACCGTATGAATCGTTCAGAGAGAAGTTTAACTATCATCTTATTCTGTCTTCTGTTGAATGCTTGTGCCCCAGTAACAGAGCAAGTACAAAGCCTGACGACAGGCATTTCAAAGTCAATAAGTGGCGAACAAAGCGTTAGTTTTCGCTCTACAGCTTGGGATGTTGTGCTGATACTCAGTAAAGAAGCTTTTAACATTCAACCAAGCAGCCTGCATACAAGCATGCGAGCTGAAGATATAGGTGACCACTCCTTAACCCTAGCCGCAGATCTAGCAGGTGGTTCTTCAGTAAGTCTAAGCAGCATTAACGCCAAAGATGCCAAAGCTATTCAAATACAAATAAACTGCAGCGACAAAGAAGGCTTCGTTGAAGTAACACTCAAACCAGACCCAGCAAATGATGACATAGCCAGAGAAACCGTAGCCAAAATTATTGCCAAACTAGACCAAAAACTAAGCCGCTACCAAGCAACTAAGTAACAAGATCTTCAGCTAAACCCGCCAGCTTCAAATCACTAAGACCCGACTGAAACGCAGCCAAAGACAAACTCGAGCTGTCTATACGCCAGTCTGCTTCTTTTTTCTGATTAAACCAAATGACAGCTCTGAGTCTAGGAAAACGCGTCGATGCAAACATCCCATCAATCCACTGAGCTTTGTCGCCACCCTGCTCTGTACTGGCTGTTTCCGTAATCCAAATGTCCTGCGAGCCTAACAATGCCACTCGCTCATAAGCATCTTGAAAGACCTCATTAAAGCTCTGCCATGAACTCCAAGCTTGACTGTTACCCCAGTTATAGCCATCTAAAGCCAAAACATCAACATAATCAGAACTAGGATAATAAAGCTCGAGTTTGTTTTCAACCGTGTTAGGAACATCAGTAATATTGGGTGACCAAACCCACTTAACATTAGTTGCACCTTGCAATTGAAAAAGAGTATGCATATGCTGCCATGCCAATTTTAGCTTGTCAGGCTGCCCATGCCAAAACGTCCAATTGCCATTCATTTCAGGAAAAGGGCGTAAATAAATAGCTTTTTGAAACGCCCTCATACCTTGCGCCCAACTTATAAAGTAAGCGTCAAACCGACCTGCCAAAATGTCATCCAAATCAATATGATTAGACTCCCACGTAATAAGTGCCGTTCTGCCCTTCGTCGTTGCCTTAGCTAGCAAACTAGCATCCCAAGCATGCTCAAAACTCATAAACCAATGCACAATACTCAGCTTAGTGTCAAGAAGCAGCTCGAGTTTCTCAAAGGGTTCCATGCCTTGCCAGACACCCCCAAAGGTAAACGCACCAAAAATAAAACCTTGCGCAATGGCTGGCTGAGCTAGAACAGGACTAGGTTCAGTATCAAAGTCAAACAAAATACTGTCACTAGGTGGGTTCAGTGTCGAAATAACCTTGCCATGACGAGTTATTTCAATGGTCACGCCACGCGCGACCAAATCAAAATAATGCCCCGGCTTTTTGTAAAACTCAGTTGCAGTAACCCGCATGCTGACATCCTTTCAGCTAAGTCTAAGCCTATTTATACCAAGTCCGAAAAGGTACTTCATAAACTCTTACAGAGTTGATTACGT
>CAYGTA010000195.1:0-6758 GCA_964352605.1 uncultured bacterium
AAGATGAATGTTAATCAAATGCTTTGTCATTTAAGTGATGCCTTTAAGAGCGTTATGGGGGAACGTACTGTTGAAATCCAAGTAAAGGGTTTGCAACAAATGATTATGAAATGGTTCGCTCTTTATCTGCCTGTGCCTTGGCCTAAAGGTCAAATAAAAACTTTGCCAGAAATTGATCAGGAAATAGCGGGTACAAAACCAACACATTTTCTACAAGACAAGCAAGAACTGCTTATGCTAATTGAGCGTTTTAGTGCTCAAGATAAAGACTTTGTTTTTGAGCTGCATCCTTTAATGGGTAAGTTAAGCGAACAAGAATGGCAGCGTTGGGCTTATTTGCATATCGATCATCATTTAAGACAGTTTTCAGCCTAGTAAGCTATCCTTCTCACTAAGACCAAAGTCTAAAGCCATCTAAGGGCATCATGTTTTACACTCGAGCTTAAGAAGGTGAAACTATGATTACGGGACTTTTTGAAACGCATATTAATGTTACGCATTTAGAAACCTCTATGCAGTTTTACGGTGAAGTGTTAGAGCTCGAGCTTGGGCGCTTTGAGCAAGCTAGGCGGGTGGCGTTTTACTGGTTGGGTAACCGTGAGGCTATGCTGGGTCTTTGGGAGAAACCTAAAGATCAGCTG
The DNA here is from genome assembly GCA_964352605.1 of uncultured bacterium. Classification (GTDB taxonomy): domain Bacteria; phylum Deinococcota; class Deinococci; order Deinococcales; family Trueperaceae; genus JAHEBB01. The sequence goes on from CAYGTA010000195.1 coordinate 642, forward strand.
CAGCGGCAGCATTTTGCGTTTAAGAGTAGCTTAGAAGCTATTCTTGAGTCGGAATCTTATTTTGAGAAGCGGTGTTTAAAGGCTCGTAATTTTCTTGATGAGGGTGTAAAACCCATGGTTTTTGCTTGGATGCCTGCTATTGCGATTTATTTTCAAGACCCTGATGGGCATTCTTTAGAGTTTATCGCTATGTTAGAGGGTGAAGCCAAACCTGACTTGGGTGTTCACTTTTTTGATGATTGGCAAGCGCTTAGTCAAGAAAGTAAAAAGGGAGATTAAAAGATGCATAATGATTTTATTCAGGTGGCTAGTTTTGAAGATGTGAAAGCAAAAGGGCTTAAGACGGTTACGCTGAGTGACAAAGTTATTCTTTTGATTTTTCATGAAGATAAGCTGTTTGCTTTAGATAATCGTTGCCCTCATATGGGGTTTCCTTTAGCTCAGGGGACTGTAAAGCGGGGTGTACTTACTTGCCATTGGCATCATGCTCGTTTTGAACTTTGTAGTGGTGGCACCTTTGATTTATGGGCAGATGATGTGCGTAGTTACCCTGTTGATGTGCGCGAAAATGAAATTTGGCTTAACCCGAACCCACAAAGAGATGAAGCTGAATATCAATTGAAACGCCTGCAAGCAGGACTCGAGCAGAATATTCGTTTGCTAATGGCGAAGTCAGTCATGAGTTTGCTTGACCAGCAAGTAGCTGTTGCTGAGCTGCTTAAGCTAGCTGGTCGTTTTGCCACTGCGCAGCGTGACGCAGGTTGGCGAGATGGCTTAACGATTCTGAGTGCCATGACTAATTGCTTGCCTTATTTAGCGAAAGAAGATCAAGCTTTGGCGTTGTTTCACGGCATGCTTCATGTTGCTAACAATACAGAGAATCAAACCCCGCATTACGCACTCGAGCCTTTAGCTACCAAAGATTTGTCTATTGATCGTTTGAAGGCTTGGTTACGTGAGTTTGCAGAAGTGCGTGATCGTAATGGGGTTGAGCGTGTGGTTTTAACTGCGGTTTCGGCGGGCTATTCTCATGTTGAGCTGGCAGATATGTTTTTTGCTGCGCTGACAGATTATTATTTTTTAGATACGGGTCATAGTCTTGATTTTGTAAATAAGGCGTTTGAGCTTTTAGATTATGTGGGTTGGGATCAGGCAGCAACTATTTTGCCTAGCCTTGTTTCTGCACTTACGAATGCTCAGCGTATGGAGGAGAGTAGCAGTTGGCGTAATCCTATTGATTTGCCTAAGTTGCTAGATGCTGTTTTTGATGATTTGCTTAGGGGCAAGCTTTTACTAGCTGTCAATCAAGCTGAGTTGCTTAGTTTGCAAGCCTTTGATGATCTTGTCGAGGTTTTATTGTCAGATGATCCTGAAGCGATTATTCAGAGTTTAGTTACGGGCTTTACTAACGGTATTGCTGTTACAGAACTTTCGTTAGCACTTAGTTTTGCGGCTGCTAAGCGTGTAGCTTTATTTCATACGAGCAATGAATTTTCAGATTGGATTGCTGTTTTGCATAGTTTTACAACGGCTAACGCAACGCATCAGCTTTTAAAGCGAGCTCCTTCAAGAGAAGGGGCTAGAAGTATTTTTCATACAGCTATGCATCTTTACTTAAACCGCTTTTTAAACATGCCTGCGGCTCGGCAACCCACTGTTAAAACTGTGGCTAATCTAAGTAGCAATAAAGCGGACTTACTTAAAGGCATTTTAGACCTTACAAATGCTCGTGAAAATATAGAACAAGTGGCAGCTTTAACGTATCGTTACTTGGAGCAGCAGCATAGTTCTAAAGAACTTATTGCTACACTGGCTCACACGCTTTTACGTGAAGATGCTGAGTTTCATTCTTACCAAATACTAGAAGCCGGCGTACAGCTTTTTGAAGAACTTAAGCATAAAAGAGCTGACTTGGCTCCCACAGTTTTGGTAGCTGTAGCGCGTTATCTAGCAGGGCACGCACCAACTGATAGGGCAACAACACAAACCTACCGAATTGCGGCTAGGCTGCATGCTGGTGAAGCACTCGCTGAAACTTAGCTTTGGCTTTGTGTTTGGCTTTGCTCTGCTACCTTAAGACCAAAGTAAGCTTCGCTTAAATGAATAGATAAGCTGGTAATGCGGTTAATAAGGTCTTGCAAGCCAGGATTACGCTGCTCAGTGACTTGCCTTTCATTTTTTATGGTTTGCATAGTTTTGCTCAATGCTATCGCGTCTTGTAAAGCTTTATCTGAGGCGCTAGTGTTTTCTTGCTGAATATGTTCAAGCGTTTCTTCTAAGAGCTTTAAGCTATAAACTACACTTCTAGGAAAGGTCTTGTTCAGTAACAAAAATTCATAAATGAGATCAGGGCTTAAAGGCTTGGTGTAGTACTTACGGTAAGCCTCGTAAGCACTCACTGATTTAAGCAAAGCCGTGTCTCGGTGCGCTTCTATGCCTGCCTCAACAGGGCTTCTAACATGCTCAGGTAAGGCGTTAGCTTGCAGGGTTCTTAAAGTATTATCAGCACGCTCTAAAAATTGACCTGCACGCATAAAGTACCAACCTAAATCATGCGGCAGCGTTGCGTGAGCAATACCAAAAAACAAATGACTTGCTTCTCGCGCAGCAACACAATAGTCATGCAAAGCATCTTCCTCAAGCTTTTCAGGTGCTTCAACACAAAGCTTATGGTAACTACTGTTAATAGCCTCCCACATTTCAGTTGAAATACGGTCACGTAAAGCCCTAGCGTTTTCTCTAGCAAAACCCAGACTCGAGCGTATACTGGCAGGGTTATCTTTATGGAGTGCCAGCCAGTAAGGAACATTTTGAGCTGTAGCTGATGTGTAGTTTTCTAAGAATTCATCTTTACTTTCCATAATGGCTAAAAGATGAACCCATTTTTCAGTAACAATGCCTCTAGCGCCCAGCACTTGAGGTGCTTCTACAATCGCTAAGTAATTGACATCAAGTAATCTAGCGGTATTTTCGGCACGTTCAATATAACGCCCCATCCAGTAAAGATTTTCAGCAATACGACTAAGCATGAGCGCCACCTTCATCCTCTAAAACCCAAGTATCTTTTGAACCCCCACCCTGAGACGAGTTAACCACCAATGAGCCGCGTTTAAGTGCAACTCGAGTTAAGCCACCTGGTACAATGCTTATGTTTTCAGCGGTCAAAATATAAGGTCTTAAATCAACATGGCAGGGTTCAAACTTCTTAGAGTCAGGGTAATAGGTGGGGTGGCGTGATAACTGAATGATGGGTTGAGCAATGTAATTACTCGGGTCAGCTTTTACGCCTTCTAAAAAGGCGTTTCGTTTTTCTTCATCTGCTTCTGTACCTATAAGCATGCCGTAACCACCTGCCCCGCCAACCTCTTTTATGACGAGTTTGTGGGCATTGTTAAGCATAAACTCGAGTCCGTCGGGGTCTGCACCTAGGTGGGTGTCTACATTAGGAATGATTGCGTCTTCGTTTAAGTAATATTTGATGATTTGGGGTATATAAGCGTAAGTTGCTTTGTCATCGGCAACACCCGTACCAACCGCATTTGCTAGGGCTACATGACCTGCTTTATAAACCTCTATTATGCCTGCTACGCCCAGCATGGATTCTTTATTAAATACGTCTGGGTCTAAAAAGCTGTCGTCAATGCGTCGGTAAATGACATCTACTTGTTCTTTGCCTTGGGTGGTGCGCATCCAGACGCGACCTTCACTTACAAAAAGGTCACGCCCTTCTACAAGTTGAACGCCCATTTGTTGGGCTAGGTAAGCGTGTTCAAAGTAAGCACTGTTGTACTGACCGGGGGTTAAAAGCACAATCTTGGGCTGGTTGATGTCTCGTGGACTTAAGCTTCTAAGGGTGCTTAAAAGTTCAATTGCGTAGTGACCTATGGGGCGTACATTGAGACCATCTAAGAGTTTAGGGAAGCTGCGCGCCATGACAGCACGATTGGCCAGCATGTAAGAAACACCGCTGGGGCTACGCAAGTTATCTTCAAGTACACGGTAAGTCCCTTGGCTATCTCTAATCATGTCGCAACCAACAATATGCGTGTAGACATCATGGGCTAGCTTTACGCCTTGCATTTGTTTGCGGTAGGCAGGGTTATTTAAAACTAAGTGTTTTGGAATAATGTCATCTTTTAAAATAGCTTGGTCACTATAAATATCTTTTAAAAAGAGATTAATGGCTTTAACGCGCTGCTTCATGCCTTTTTCTAGGTTTGTCCATTCCTTAGCTGTAATGATTCTGGGAAAAGGGTCAAAGGGAAAGGTGCGTTCGGTACCCTGCTCATCGCCATAAACTGTAAAGGTGATGCCTTGGTTACGAAAAACCAAATCTATTAATGCGCGTCGACGTTGAAATTCTGCGTCTCCGTAAGCGTAAAAGCCCTTAATAACAGATGCATAATGGCTTCTTGCTTGCGAGGGTTCTTGAAACGCTTCATCAAAAAAATGCTCTAAAGGATAGCTAAACATGGCATCGTTAAAAGACATACTCGAGCTTATCATAAAGATTAAGCTGCTATTCCTTGTGTCAAAAAGAGAATTAAACTTTGTCAAATTTTAGTTTATTTAAAGACAAAAAGCCAGATATTTTTGTCTTTCGCTCAGTAAAAGTAATTTAATATTTCAATTTTAGGGTAACATAGTGTATGCAAAAAGCATTTACATATAGCTTTCTTCTTTCTTTGCAATTAGCAGAGGCAATCTAATGGCCATTCATGTTGCTATTAATCACAAAACACACTATAAATATGACCGACTTGTTAATTTAAGCCCGCACATTTTTAGGCTCAGACCAGCTGTGCACAGCCGTACCCCGATAGAAGCCTACTCTTTACGTATTCGCCCTGAAAATCACTTTATAAACTGGCAGCAAGATGCCTTTGGAAATTACCTAGCCAGAGTTGTCTTTCCTGAAAAAACCAAAGAACTCTACATAGAAGTTGATGTTGTTGCCGACATGACTGTTTTAAACCCTTTTGACTTTTTTGTAGAGGACTACGCAGAACACTATCCTTTTAGTTACAAGGAACAAGAAAAAAAAGAACTAAGCCCTTACCTTGAAAAAAAAGAAGCAGGCCCTCAACTCATGGCGTGGCTCGAGTCTTTAGATAAATCGAAGAAACCCATTGTTGATTTTTTAGTTAGTGTTAACCAAAAGCTTTGGCAAGACATTGAGTACTCGGTACGTATGGAAGTGGGCGTGCAGACGTGTGAAGAGACGTTAGCTAAGAAGTTTGGGTCTTGTCGTGATTCTGCTTGGGTTTTGGTGCAGGCGTTTAGGCATTTGGGTTTAGCTGCACGGTTTGTGAGTGGCTATTTGGTGCAACTTAAAGCAGATGTAGCTGCGCTGGATGGTCCTTCTGGCCCTGAGGCTGACTTTACTGACCTTCATGCGTGGGCTGAAGTTTATATTCCGGGAGCAGGTTGGGTGGGTTTAGATGCCACTTCGGGTTTATTTGCAGGTGAAGGCCATATTCCTTTAGCGTGTACGCCTGACCCTGTGAGCGCCGCGGCAGTTACGGGTGCAAGTGATCCTGCAGAAGTTACCTTTGAATTTGATAATTCAGTTCAAAGACTTAAAGAAGACCCTCGGGTTACTCAGCCTTACACTGAAACGCAGTGGCAAGCTGTTAATGCTTTGGCTGAAAAGGTTGATGTTGCTTTAGAAAAAGCTGACGTTCGCTTAACTATGGGAGGGGAACCTACTTTTGTCTCTATAGATGATATGGAAGCGCCCGAGTGGAATGTAGCAGCAGACGGGCCACAAAAACGCAAACTCTCTAACGTGCTAATAAAGCGCTTACATGAAGTTTTTGGTCAAGGTGGCTTAAGGCACTACGCACAAGGTAAATGGTACCCCGGTGAACCTTTACCCCGCTGGAGTTTAGCGGTTTACTGGCGTAAAGACGGCGCAGCCATATGGCAAGACCCAAGTTTACTGGCAGAAATAGACAAAGATTACGATTTAACCATCACCTCAGCCAAAAGCCTTATCGAAGACATTTGTCAAAGCCTAGCGGTTTCAGCTAAGAACGTTATGCCTGCATATGAAGACATTATTTATTTTTTATGGTCAGAGCGCAAACTACCCCCTAATCTAGACCCCCTAAAAGC
>CAYGTA010000195.1:6858-8550 GCA_964352605.1 uncultured bacterium
GCAGAGCATATTATTCGCACCTCTTTATGTGTTGAAATTCGAGAAGGTAAACTTTATGTTTTCTTACCGCCTTTAGCTGCCTTAGAGCCTTTTTTAGATCTTGTAGCGAGTATTGAGGAAAGTGCAAAAGCTCTTAATTTGGCAGTTGTTCTAGAAGGCTATACACCACCTAATGATGTTCGACTTGAAAAGATTATGGTTACACCCGACCCTGGGGTGATAGAGGTTAATATCTACCCTTCTAAAAACTGGTCTGAACTTAAACATGTGACCGAAACGCTTTATGAAGAAGCGCATCAGGCTCGTTTGGGTACAGAAAAATTTATGCAAGACGGCAGGCATACAGGTACGGGGGGTGGTAATCATGTCACGCTGGGGGGTAGTACCCCGTCGGATAGTCCCTTTTTGCGTAGACCCGATTTACTACGTAGCCTTATTACCTTTTGGCAGCATCACCCTGGCTTATCTTATTTATTTGCAGGCATGTTTATAGGCCCCACCAGCCAAGCACCGCGTGTAGACGAAGGTCGCTTAGAGAAGCTTTATGAGCTAGAAATTGCTTTTAGTCAACTACCTAAAAAAGGGGAGAGTGTGCCACCGTGGAAAGTTGACCGCATTTTAAGAAACTTACTGGTAGATATAACAGGCAATACGCATCGTTCAGAATTTTCTATAGATAAGCTTTACTCGCCAGATGGCAGTAGTGGCCGTTTAGGCTTAGTTGAATTTCGTGCTTTTGACATGCCGCCTCATGCGCAAATGAGTTTGGTGCAGCTACTCTTAGTACGTGCGCTCATAGCATGGTTCTGGGAAACCCCTTACGAAGGCAAACTCATACGCTGGGGTACAGAATTACACGACCGTTTTCTCATGCCCCACTACGTAGAAACTGACCTAATAGATGTCTGTGAGCAACTGAATAAAGCAGGCTTTGCATTTGACTTTAAATGGCTCGAGCCATTTTTTGAGTTTCGTTTTCCGCGTTATGGTACGGCTTTGGTTAAAGATATGGAGCTTGAAGTGCGCATGGCAATCGAGCCTTGGCATGTTTTAGGTGAAGAAATGTCTAGTGCAGGTACCTCACGTTATGTGGACTCTTCAGTAGAGCGTGTGCAACTGAAAGTAAAAGGCCTAACCGAGGGGCGTTATATTTTGGCGTGTAATGGGCGCACCTTACCGCTCAGGAGTACAGCTGTGCATGGCGAGTACGTAACAGCAGTGCGCTATCAAGCGTGGCAGCCACCTTCATCTTTGCACCCCACCATTCCTGTGCAGTCACCGCTTATTTTTGATGTGGTTGATACTTGGCATGGTCGCGCTGTAGGCGGCTGCACCTATCATGTGGTTCATCCGGGGGGGCGTAGCTATGATGATATTCCGGTCAATGCCAATGTCGCTGAGTCACGCAGAGTAAGCCGTTTTTGGGATTATGGCTACACACCAAGCGTGGCTTACTTAAACACAACTCCGCCACCTGCTCAGCGTGTCTTTACCGCCGGTGGATCACACGAAGACAGTGTACGTATAAGCCCTGAAGATGTTAACGCCGAATATCCACATACGCTAGATTTAAGGCGTAATCTAAATGAAACAAAAATTGACTAAGCTCGTTTCAAAGCTGTACTAAGTACAAGCAAGTTAAAAAGGTAGTTTAATGAAAACGTAATTCCTCGGTCCACAACCGCTGAAACG
>CAYGTA010000196.1:0-8542 GCA_964352605.1 uncultured bacterium
GGCCGTTTCACATGCCCAGAATGCAGCTTATGTGCTGGCAAATGCTAGAAGAAATGCAAGGGAAGTAAAACCCTGAGACCACACAAACACATTTAAATAAGCCTATTTATATTTATACGAAAAGTGCAGCGTTCCTTTACCCCTAGGAGGTTCAAATGGCTGAATTTTTAAACGAAGCTAAACTAAATATTGAGCGACTGAAATACTTCCAAGCTTTTGAAATACACATCACTAGATTACTAGGCGGCTGGCTACCTGGTATTGAACGATGGGAAGTCAAGCATGAGATCGGACTTCATCTTTGGCAAAACAGTGAAAACAGTCGAGACTTAAGAACTCGTCTTTGGGAATTACGTATAAGTAATCCTGACAGAGATGTTGAACCCCATGTTATAAAAGCGATCAACGCCTTATCTCTTGCACAACACGATTATGAGCTTATTGCAGGCCTTTATTTAGGGGTTAAAAAGCAACTCATAAGAGCTTACCAAGCATATCTTGACTCAACGTATGGCGTTTACGATTTTCCTAGTATTCCCATACTTAAAAAGCTACTAACAATCAACACTGAACAACTCAATTGGGCACAAAGAGAGCTTGACCTATTAACAGACACGGGTGAAAAGAAACGCAAGATGCAAAGGTGGCTCAGCTACACGGAAGATGTCATAAACAGTATAGGTGGAATTGATGGTCAAGGCAGAAAAACAGCATTACCTGCACCGCCGCCTTCTTATAGTTCTTTACTTCCTTTTTCAGAAGCAAAGCGCGATAAACGTTTTGAAGTGCAAATTGTAGGTATGCCAGAGCCAGACAAAGAAAAACGCATAGACTGGCTACTCTGGCAATTTGCTAACTACGCTGCTGAAATGCAGGCAGCTGAAACACTAGCAACTATGCTTTGGGAAACACAAACTATGCCTTGGGAGTTTTACTTTGACGTAGCACGTCACTGCTGGGATGAAGTAAGACACTCAAAACTTGGTGAAACACGTTTAGCAGAACTCGGCTACCATGTTACTGATTTTCCTTGCTCAGTAGGTAGTTACGCTTGGCGGCAACTATTCGACCCAGTTATACGCTACTGTGCCTTAACTTACGTGATTGAAGCAGGCTCATTTGACTTTAAGCACCAAAGCTACCAAGAGCATATGGCTCAAGGCGACCATGAATCAGCTCAAGCAATAATGTTTGACATAGTCGATGAAACCATGCATGTACGTTGGGGAGCAAAGTGGGTTCCGAAACTCATGGAAGCCTACAACTACCAGCAACCCTTAGCTGAACTTATCAATGAATGCCGTGACATAACCGAAAAACATAGCGTTGCACCTACCCAAGTCAAAGCCATTAAAAAAGACTTAGCCACTCGAGCCTAGCTTTAATTTTAGACAGACTACAAATATTAGTATCAATAACACAAAGGCCACAAACTTATAAGTTTAGATGAAAGGCGATTTCATGCTTACAGTTGGAATTATAGGAGCAGGAGACTTTGGTGCACAGCACGCTAAAGCCATTGCACAAACCCCTGATGTTAAGTTACTGGCTGCCTCAAGAACAAATGAGCAGGCATTAACTGAATTCAGTGATCGATTTGACTGTAAAGGCTACTTGAATTACCTTGATTTACTAGACAATAAAAACATCAATACTGTTGTTATAGCAACACCTCACCATATGCATACTGAGATAGTCAAAGCAGCCGCCAGAGCTAAGAAACACATACTGCTAGAAAAACCAATGGCACCTAACTTAGCAGAGTGCGATGAGATACTCAAAGTCGTAAAAGAAAACAATGTAAAACTCATGCTCGGACATGTCAATCATTTTGTCCCAGCTTACCTGAAAGCCAAAGAGCTTTTAGAATCAGGTGAAATGGGTGAAGTTGTATATGGTCATAGCATTATGAGCAAACTATGGATGACCCCAAATCGCCGAAATTGGCATTTAGATCGAGATACAGGCGGCGGCATGTGGTTAACCATTGGTGTTCATGTACTAGATCAACTTTGCTGGCTAATTGGTCAACCCGTCTCAAGCGTAACCGCAGATATTCAAACAAGATTTCATGAGCAAGAAGCAGATGATATAGGTCTTGCGCTGCTACGTTTTGAAAAAGGTGCTACCGCTACTGCCAATGCCATTGGCTATCAGACAGGTGTATCTCATTTTTCAACTGAGCTGACTTGCACAAAAGGAATGCTGAAAATTAGTCACAGTGAGGGTTTATTTATTGGCAAAAATGAAGAGTGGCAAAACATTCCTGGAACCGCCTGTAATACATGGATGGACCAAGCCATGTTAAATGAATGGCAAGCCTTCAGCGAAGTCATACAGCAAGAAAAACCCATACCCGTAACGGGCGATTATGCACGCCACATCATGCAACTAGCCTTCGCAGCTGAAAGCTCATCAAAACTCAAAAAAGAGATTCATCTAAAATGAAATTAGCTACTTTCATAAAAGATAATCATGAGCGTTTTGGCATTGTTATTGAGCATCCAAAAACTGCAGGACTATGGATATTTGACCCAGAGCTAACAGAATCAAAATTACGCCTCTACAGTTCCAAGTTCACCTCTCCCTTAGTACTGCAACAACCAAGCTTCTTGGGGGCTTGGCCCAAAGAACTAAGCGCATTTCTTGCCCTTGGCACCCAAGGCATGAAAGCACTCCAAGATCTCGAAACCTACCTAAAACGCTTTCTAGCCCAATCAGATGAAGCAGTTCTAATTGGCGCTGGATTTCCTTTGGATACAGTAAAGCTTCGTGCACCCATTCCACGCCCAAGACTCTACTTTGGTTTAGTACAGAACAGCCCGACCTTCACCAGAAACAATGCCGAGCGCTTAACGGCAAACATCTACCCTCAAGGTCATCAGCGACCCCAAGGTTCATTACTCGGCCCTAATGATCCTGTCATTGTTAGCCCTGAAATGACCGGATTTGTTTGGACACCTGAACCTGGTGTGATTATTGGCAAACAAGGCAAAAATATTGCGGTAACTGACGCAAAAAATTACATTGCAGGCTACACCCTTGTCATGGATTTAGTACATGACCGTTACATGGATCAACTACGCGACCATGCAAACCCTGATGCCACCGATTGGTTTGAAGACGCAACAGGATCATGGCTAGGCAAAAAATCAGATGCAATGGGCGCAATGGGGCCTTTTCTAACAACCCCAGACGAAGTCGGGAATCCCTATGATTTACTGCTCTACACCAGACAATCAGGATTATTGAGAGATCGCGCCTATACCGGTGCCATGCTAATAGGCTTTGAACGTGCCATCAGCTGGCTATCAAACTTCATAGAACTTTACCCCGGGGATGTCATTCATATGGGAACCATGGCTTTTGATGGCATGTTTATCACAGAAGAAATGAAGTTTGGACCAGAAGACTATATAGAAGGTGAACTCGAGCGAGTGGGCAGCTTACGTCTAGCAGTTGTCAAACTTGATAAAAACGACTGGCGCAGTGAGGATGAGCCAAGCCGAATTCACAGTGTTCCAGCTGCACGAGACCTTATTAAAAACCAAACAACCGAGCTAAATAGCTGGTCACTACCTATGACCCGTCACTACTGGACCGTTTTTGCAAATTATCAGGCAGTTAAAGAAATAGAAGGCTTAGAACAAAGACAACTACCTCGCATCCTAAACGCACCCGCAAGTGCCTTAAGCGCATCAGGAAGCACAATCACCCTCCCCAAAACAGCCAAGACTATTACTGTGGGAATCGAGCTTGCGTTTGTTATAAAGAAACTTGCTTATAGGGTGAATGAGGCTGACGCAGCAAACTATATTCTTGGTTATAGCCCTTTAATAGTATTGCATGACTCCTCATTTGCAGATATTATTTCTTACCCTGCTACACCCCAAGAAGCAAACCTACCAACCTTTTATGCACGCTGGCCAGATGGCTTTAACGTCATTACTGAAGACTTAGTAACACTCGAGCCAAACAAAATTACTAACCGAGAAATGAAGCTTGAAGTTGAAGGTTATGACGACCTAACAACCACAACAAATGAATACCTGCTTTTTGCCCCTCAAATCATAGCGTTCTTAACTCAAGAGATCACACTCTTTCCAGGGGATGTGATTACACTTGGCCGAACCAAAGAAAGAATAATTCTTGGCACTCAAGAGACCCTTCAATCCCTACAGTTAAAAGCCTCTATCGCTGGCCTGACACACATTCAAGCGAGGTTGGATAAAAATCCTTTTCTTTAAAGAGCAGCCAGATCAGCAAAACCAGCCTGCTTAAGCTGCCTATGTAAAGATTGACGATCTTCCTTGGCTAAAGCTAAATGAGGTAAACGAGGATCACCACAGTCAAACCCAATAAGCCTTATGGCTTCACGTAAAGCGCCATGAAAGCCCTTCGCAATAAGCAGAGTTGTCACTCGGTTAACACGTTTTTGAAGCTCGAGTGCTTCTTTTAACTCATCTTGCTCGTACAACTCACGCATTTGCCGGTAAGCACCTGGCATTACATTTAAAGTTGAGCCAATATTACCTGGCGCGTCAACCATCATGCCAAATATGCACTGCTCATCCATACCTGAAAATACAGCCCAGCCTTTATTATCTTTTTGAGGACTAAGCTCAATAATACGCCCCATTTCATACATATTAGGTCCTGTATATTTCGCGCCTGCGATATTGGGAATACGAGTTATAAGCTCTTTCATAAGTGTTACGGCGTCAACTTGTCCTCCAAAAATATAAGGAAAAAAAGGTAAATCCGGAACAGAACTAGCAATCGCTTCAAAATGCCGATAGGTTGTTTCTATGCCTCCATGCACAGTTGGAAGAATTGAACTCACACCATCAGCCCCTTCACCAGCAGCATGTTTGGCAAGTGCAACCGAAGCCCTTGTGCTCATGCTACCTACATGAACAATGACAGGAATGCGTTTATCAAGTTCATTTAAAACTGTTTCCGTGACAGCCATTCGCTCCTCTGTTGACAGCAGTGTTCCTTCCCCAGTGCTACCACATAAATAAAGCCCACCAACCTTCTTAGTTAAAAAGTGATTTGCCAATTCAACAAGCAGATCTAAGTTAACATCACCCGTGGGTGTTGTTGGCGTAATTAATGCAGGCCACGAACCTTTAAACCATGTCTTCATACTTCACCCTACTCCATTACTGTAACTATTTAAGCCCAGCCGCTCTTTTATTATTTTTTGCGTCAGTATAGTTTAGCAGAGCTCATAGTGGACGTTCTCAACTTAATTTCTAGCAGCCCAACTAAGACATTTAAAACTTAAGGGAAGATAGATGGCTTTTTGATTAGTAATTAAGTATCTCCAGGGTAAATTTGCATTTTGCAAATTTACCCGAACAGAGCGAGTACGGATAGACCAATTCAGTATTTTGCAAACCTTTTATGGAGTAACTTATTGTAACTTTGACCTTCTTAACTTTAGTAAGTCAATAACGTAAACAATGCTCACCCCTTCACCGTCACTAGGCAAGACTCGTATACTGAAGATATTCTTATGGCTATATTTAATGACCCTCTTTTAAAGCTTAAAATAGCGGATATTGGCCTTCTAAACGATGGTGCATTTGAACATCCAATGCCTCAGCTTTCAACTGCAAGCTACACCCTTTGCTTTTGGTTTCATATGTCTGAAAATTCTGGACTAAAGATAATAGTCAACCATGCAAACAAAACCATAACTCAAACCGGATGGACAGTTTACCTGCAAAATTTGAATTTAAACTTTAGAGCTAACCTTGATGGTAAAGAGTGTAAACAATTAACAACATCCGTCGAGAAGACAGCGGGATGGCAACATTTTGCAGTCACTATTAACCAAGAAACTAAAACAATAACTGCTTTTCTTAATGGCAGTTCAGATGGTTGGAGGCAGCAAAGACCTGAAGAGCTGGTCGAGTCAGGATCTGTTGATAACAACCAAAACCTAATAATTGGAGGATATACCGATACAGCAGGAGGGCATTTTAATTTCCGTTTTGGTGAAAGCAAAACCGAGCTTGTAGACGACCTCAGACTTTACCCAAGAACCTTCGCTGAGCAAGAAATTAAAGGATTCCTAAGCACAAATGATACACCCATCAAAGCAGCCTTTAGAGCTCATCAAGATTTAACAACGAATATTGTTTACTTTAATGCCAATGCATCAGAAGGCAAAAACTTAAGCTACCTATGGAATTTTGGGGATGGCACAGGCGCTCTAGGTGAAAAAGTTGAGCATAGCTACGCATATAGTGCAGAGTTTGAGGTTACACTTAGAATTTTTGATGAAGCTCACAAAGAAGCAACTGCTACATCAATTTTAGGTTTTGAAGGTGAAACTATTCTACCTAGCAAAGTTCCAGTTTTTGTTAATAATAACGAAGGGTACGCTTGTTATCGAATTCCTGCAATTGTGAAAGCAGCTAATGGGGATCTCATCGCTTTTGCCGAAGGGCGCTTGCAAGGCTGCAGCGACGCGACACAAGTGATTCACATAGTTGCAAAACGCTCAAAAGATAACGGCGAGTCATGGCTACCCTTAGAGGTAGTTGCACGCAATTTTATAAATGGAGATGAGTACGCATGCATGAACCCTTCCCCCGTGGTTGACAGTATAAAAGGTACAGGAAAAATAGTACTGGTATTTAGCAAAATGGAAACTTCAGAATGGGCAATAAGCAAAGGTGAAGGAATAACTCGAGTGTGCTGCCTATCAAGTTACGATCACGGTGAAACTTGGGGCGAAGAACAAGATATAACGTTGCAAGTGCATAAACCCTACAACCCAAGCTATGTTTCTATTTATAAAGATGCTGCTCATCCAGAAAACAAAGATTTCGACTGGCGCAAACAAGTACCAACCCTAGGTCACGCAATTCAACTAAAAGGAAGCAACAAAAAAACAAGCACCCAAGGACGCTTCTTCTACATAGGCCTTCGTAGTGAAGGTGATGACACAGTGTTTTATACCCAAAATTACGCCTTTTGGAGTGATGACCTAGGCAAAACATGGACACTTGGCGACACAATAACCCTAAGAGAAGATGGCTCAAGCGCTAAAGGCCTAAATGAAGCTACTGCAGTTGAATTAAGTGATGGCTCTGTACTCATCAATAGTCGTAACTACCAGGATGGAAAATTAGTTGGTACTCGAGCAGTAACCCTTGGAACTTTTGACCTCAAAGGTCAACTAAATTTTGGCAAGGTTCGACACGATAGTGCTCTTATAGATTCTGGTGTGCAAGCCAGTATAATTAAGTTTCCTAACGCATCAAACGATGTGCTTCTATTCGCTAACCCTGATCATAAAAAAGCCAGAAAAATGATAACTCTAAAGCTAAGTAGAGATGCAGGAAAGACCTGGTCTCAAAAGAAGTTAATAGATCCAGGGCCATCCGCCTACAGTGATCTGGTCATTCTACAAAATAGAGATATTGGTCTTCTATATGAGCAAGGCAATCATGGTGGCATAGTCTTTAGCCGCTTGACTAAAGAAACACTCGAGCTTTAACTTGCAAGCCAATTGCAAAAATAATTCATGACAAGGGCTTATCTGATTTACCTTCCTCAATTTTTAGGTAGGAAGTGAAGGATTTAGTGTAGTGGGTTGAGGTCATGGGTGATGGCATTGTTACTTGCTCAATTCCATTAAAGAGAAATTAGGATCAAGAGGATTCTGAAAGCTAATACCTTCAATGCTTGAGCCTGTTGCAAAATCTTCACTTAAAATGGATGGAAGTTGATTAAGTTTAGCACTCGCCCACACTTGAGCATCATAATAAGCAAACCTGTAATCCCTAACACCTCTAACTGCCTCTAATACAACAGCTGAGCTTAACGGCAAAACAGGAAATATTTGTTCATACTTATCTACAAGGGTATAAACCTGAGCAGCAGGTAGTTTAAGTTTACGAAGCATGACATTCGCAAATTCAGATAAAGCTTGACTAGATAAGAAACCTGTTTTATGACGATCCAATAAACTTAGCACTTGTTTTGCTTTAGATTGTTTATTTGGGTCTCTACTATCAAAAGGATAAATAAGTAAGTTACTATCAATAAGGTGAGGCATAACGATTAAGAAGATACAAGCATGTTTAAGACCAGCGCTTTTGACGATTATCATCTTCATAGAGTGTTTGACGATCAAAAGAATCATCAGTTTCAAACTTATAGCTAGACGTTAATTCATCAGCTACATTAAACAGCTGTTCAAGTGCCGCGCTTATTTTAGGTCTTTCTTGAACTGCAGGTTTCAACACACTATCTAAAGCTTGACGCATCAACTCAGCTTCAGAAACCCCCAAAGCTTTAGCTTGACGTTTTAACGCTTTTTCTTGATGAACTTCTATATAGACTTGTTTACGAATCATACTTAATTATACATCACATACATTAGTTTAAAATGACAATGACATTTACATTTTTAAGGAGAAAGCAAAGGATTTAAAGTACTTATTAGATAAAGTAGCTAGTCTAAGCCAATAAGCTTTAGGTCTGGGAAAGCTGTTTCATAACGATTCTTATCTAAAGTCAA
>CAYGTA010000197.1:0-8539 GCA_964352605.1 uncultured bacterium
ATTGAAAGCCGCTATAGCTTAATCATCTTGAGTTTATGGATTTTTTGCATACTAAGCGTTAATTAAATTATCCCCACAAAGTTTTGTGGGGATTCTCGGTAGGCCTGGGATGGCCCAAAGCTAGTGTAAACATGCCAATGTCAGGCTATTATCAGCATTTTACTCATCAGATTTGAGTCACTTAACACTAGATTTTTAGCTAAGTTCGCTATACTAGAGAAATGGCCGCCGAATACTATGACCTTCTTGGGGTCTCTCAAGAAGCTGATCAAAAAGAAATAAAGTCCGCATATAGAAAACTAGCCCTCAAATATCACCCTGACAGAAACCCCGGTGATAGCGAAGCAGAAGAAAAATTTAAAGAAATTAACGAAGCTTACGCAGTCCTTGGTGACGAAGAAAAACGTGCTCACTATGATCGCTTTGGTAGTGCAGACCCAAGTACACAATTCTCAGGGGATATCTTTGATATTTTTGCCTCAGTCTTTGGGGGTGGCTCAGGTTTTTCAACCAGTCGCGTACAACGCGGCATAGCAGGCGAAGACTTAGAAACCCAAATCACCATAACGCTAGATGAAGCCCGAAATGGCGACACAGTACAAACCGAAGTTGAACGTTTAGGCATTTGTGACCGCTGTGACGGCAACCGCGCTGAACCCGGTAGTGACGGGCGCAGAACCTGCGGAACTTGTAACGGTGCAGGCCAAGTCAGGCAACAAGTACAATCCTTCTTTGGCAACATGGTCACCCAACAAGTCTGCCCTGAGTGCCGTGGTTTGGGTGAAGTGGTTACCAGCCCCTGCACAGACTGTCGTGGTGCAGGCAGAAAACGCCAAAAAGAAATGGTGGATGTCGGTCTACCTAAAGGCATAGATGCAGGCTACCGCTTACGCATACCCAGCGCAGGTAACGCCGGTCAAGATGGCGGCCCTACAGGTGACCTATACGTCTATATAAACATGGAAAAACACCCAGAACTCGAGCGTCAAGAAGATGATCTTATTTATAAGCTTGATCTTGGTTTTTCGCAAGCTGCACTAGGTAGTTCTTTTGAAATTCCTACCCTAGATGGCCCTGAGTTACTGCATATTCCAGCAGGAACCCAGCCAAATCGTGAATTTAGATTACGTGGAAAAGGCATGCCTAAATTACGTCAAATAGGCATGGGTGACCAAATCGTTATTGCAAATGTACAAGTTCCGTCTAAACTAAGCCCCAAAGCCAAGGAACTCCTTGAGGCTTATGCAACTGAAATGGGTGAAGAAATTCAAACTCATGAAGGTTTAGGGCAAAAACTCAAAGGGCTCTTTGGTGGTAAAAAGAAAGGTGATAAAGACGAGGCTCGTGTCAACTGAATTTAACCCCAAAAAGCTTGTAAAATTAAAGCAGCTAGATGACCACCTGAGTGTTTTTTTAGATGGCAGTACTATGTACCTTGCCTATCAGACAGACACTAAAGGAGATGTAACAACCTACCTTTATACGCACATTTCGCAGCAGCAGTATGACTTACTTAAGCAAGGTCATTTTGACTTGTTTGATGTCTACCGTGAAGCAAAAGAAGCGGTTCATGTGGTTGCCTTTCATGCTGAACAAGCAACTCCCCTACTCTTCTCAACTAGCTCAAAATCTATTGGTGTGGAGTTACTACCCCCACCCGGCACTTATCTTAGCCCACAGGTTTAAAGCTACACTCAGGGGTGTAAGCAAGACTTAAAGCTACACCCCACATACAAAATTATGAAACAGTCTGCTTTATGCTGACACAACTTATGCAAACCACCCCTCACCCAAACTCGAGTTCTTCGTGAAGCCTTCGCCTACTATTCGTAAGAGTAGCGTAATGAAAGCTTCGCCGATTTACTATGGTTGGGTCATTTTGATTGTGGCAACCTTTGGTATTTTTATGACTATGCCCGGGCAGACCATTAGTGTGGGTGTGGTGTTAGATCGCATTATTGCTGATCTTGGCTTGTCACGCACTACTGTTTCGCTTATGTACACCTTTGCAACGCTAACAGGCTCAATTGCTTTACCTTTTGTAGGTCGCTTTATTGATCAAAGGGGCCCCAGAATCACTGTTATTTTGGTATCAGCCGCCTTTGCATTAGCGTGCGTGTTTATGGGCTTTATTCAGGGCATTGTCATGCTTTTTATTGGCTTTACACTCATAAGAAGCTTAGGGCAAGGCTCTTTATCTATGGTTAGTCAGCATGTCATCAATATCTGGTTTGTACGCAGACGTGGCTTAGCTATTGGCTTATCAGGCTTAGGCGGCGCAGCAGGCATTGCCCTTTTTCCCCTGTTACTAGAAAGCTTACTAAGAGTTTTTGATTGGCGTAGCACTTACATGATTCTAGGTGGCATTGTTGCTTTAACTATTTTGCCGTTAGGCGCATGGCTTTACAGAGGTCACCCTGAACTCTACGGTTTAGAACCAGATGGCCATGCGCAAAAGAAACCTTTAGAAGAAGAAACCTTCACCGCTCAAGAGGCCCGCAAAACCTTTACCTTCTGGCTTTACGTTGCAGCACTATTCAGCATAGCTGCCTTAGGAACCGCACTTATTTTTCATAATTACGATATTTTTGCAGAACAAAACCTAAGTCGCAGCATGGCAACTCGAGTGTTTTTGCCTTTTGGCTTTGTGCTGCTTATGTCTAACATGATTACTGGCTATTTGTTAGATAGGCTGCCACCGCGTTACATTTTAAGTTTTGCGCAGCTTTGTCTTGTAGGAGTTTTGGTTTTTTCTACTTTGCTTACAGAGCAAAATTTTATGCTTTATGGTATTGCTTTTGGTTTTATGCAAGGCATGATGGGGGCTATTGGTGCGGTTGTTTTTGCTTATTATTTTGGGCGTAAGCATCTTGGTAGCATAAAAGGTCAGGTTACTACTATGAACGTTGCTGGTACAGCGTTCGGGCCTGTCATTTTTTCGGCTGGTAAAGATGTTTTTGGGTCTTATGAACTCATTATTTTAATGATGGCTAGTGTTCCTTTAGTCATTGCCCTTGTTGCACCTTTTATAAAACCGCCCAAAAAACGACTTCGTTCAAGTTAAACCTCAAAGTCTTACAGGCCATAAAAGCTCATCGCCTTTGAGTTTGAGTTGTTCACTTAAAGCGACTTTGCCCTTAAGGAATAACTATCTCTTTCTACATCAGCTTAGCTTTAGACTATGGGCAGTTGCATGAAAAAGCAAACGCCTTTTAGTGCTTATATTTCAACAATTATAGATTGCGCAATAACCCCTCTAAGATTAGCGCTTCCACGACAAACTACCCCAGCTTTGGGATAAGTCTCTTTGTACTTCCCTAGGTCGCACGAGTTGTCTTATCAAACAACTCGTGGAAAAGCTAGCTAAAACAGAAAATACTATTTTTATAGCTTTTTCACAGCTATTTCAAAAACCAAACATCCAAAGTTTAATTAGCTGTGTATATACCTTCTGAAGATCAAAAAATATTTTCTTTTGATCACTGCAATGAAAGGAGGCCGGCCCTGACATTGCAATTTCAACTTCACGGGAGGTTTCTTAAATGAAACAAACAAAGTTACTTTTAAGTTTACTTGCAGCCATTTTTACTGTAGCCATTATAGGTGTGGTTGCTTTTGCAGCTGATCACTCTGAAGCACCAGCAACAAGGGCAGACAATGCTGCTGATATTGCAGATGTGTACGCTTGGCATGAAGGCAACAAGTTAATTACCGTAGTTACCTACGCAGGGCTTCAAGCTACCACCGCGACACAAAGCGCTACTTATGATGAAGATGTTCTTTACACCGTTCATATTGATAACAATGCTGACAATATTGCTGACAGCAACGTTTATGTGCGTTTTGGTAAAAACAACGCAGGTGAGTGGGGCGTAAAAGTAGAAAACTTACCCGGTACAAGTGAAGCCGTTATGGGCGCAGTTGAAACCAAACTTGATGCAGGAAACGGCTTGAGTGTCTACACAGGCCTTCGTGACGACCCATTCTTTTTTGACCTTGAAGGCTTCAACCAGACTTTAGAAACAGGCACTGTATCTTTTGACCCTACACGTGATTCTGTTGCTGGTTTGAATATCTCAAGCATTGTTCTTGAAATGGATTTAGCTGCAGCTACTAATGGTAGTGATTCTCTTGCCGTATGGGCAAGTACAGGTAGAAAGTGAGTGTGAGTAGAGTGTTTCGTAAATTACTTCCTTTGGTTTTATTAGGTTTATTTGTTGCTTGTACACCTACCAGTCAAGATGACCCTTTTGTGTTTGCCACTGACGGTGCTGCTGCTTATACGCAAGTAGACCGCATGGGTATGCCTGCTATAGCAACTGCCGTCATTACCAGCAAAGATGCTTACAATGCCGCTAATCCTGCTGCTGATGCTGAACTTACATTTGCAGGTGAAATTGTTACTAACCTAAACGGCCTTCATGGCGCACTAGATGACGATTTAGCTGGTCTAGGCTTAACACCCTGCACCGTAAATCCAGAAAATCCTTTTGACGCAGCTACGAGTAGCTGTATTACGCAAGCTGCACCCCTCGTTGTACCTGACACCCTAAAGATTAATACAACAACAGCTGCTGGTTTTCCTAATGGTCGCAAACTAGCTGACCCCGTTATGGATGTAACCTTAGCCGTTGTACTACTTGACTTAAGTGTTGAAGGTCAAACGCCTGTAAGTTTAGTAGGCGCACTCAACCCAACAGCAAACGACAAAACCTTTTCAACAGAAGCACCTTACTTAGCTGCACCTCACAGCAGCGAGTAATTAATACATAGCTAACCGCTCTCTACGGAGGGCGGTTAGCTTTACAAAAAGCATAGTTTAGAAACTCGAGCTTTACTTTTAAGCCGTACAGGAAAGGAACTTACAGTGTTTAAAAACCCTATTTTACTTAGAACTATCATTTTACTTATTAGCTTAAGTTGTTTTGTTTTGCTTGCTACTTCTGCACAAACCCGAAATCGCAAAGCTGGTCCAACTGAATCTGCTTACGCTGCTAGTGTGGCGCAGCTTGATCAAGAAATTAGTAGTTTAACAAAAAGGTCTGAAGGCATGCCAAACTCTTGGTTTGCTTTGGAGCTGGTTGCACAAAAGCATTTAGATAGAGCGCGTTTAACCGCTAATTACAATGATTACCTTGCAGCAGAAGCTTTGCTGGATAAAGCGTTTGAGCTTTCTGGTGTGGGGGGTGCACATATGACTCGAGCTGGTCTTAACTACTCTTTGCATCGCCTTAATGATGTTACTGCAGATCTTTCTATAGCTGAGGATCGAATTATTTTAAGTGACCCTCAAAAGGCTAGTATTGTGGGCTTACAAGCTGATCTAGACTTTTATCAAGGTAACTACAAAATAGCTTTTGAAGGCTATCAAGAGGCGCTATCTCTCAGTAAGAATAGTACTAATTTGTTTCGTCTGGCCGTGTATAACTGGTATACAGGTAATTTTGATTTGGCAGAAAAACTTGTAGATGAAGCGGCCCTAGAAGCTCAAGATTTATCGCCTAGAGTAACAGCTTTTTTTCATTTACATAGGGGTCTTTTTGATTTAGATAGGGGCCGTTATGAAGAGGCTTTAACGCATTATGAAGCAGCAGATGAAGCTTTTGGAGGATGGTGGCTTATTGCTGAGCATATTGCTGAAATATATGTCATTCAGGGCAAACTTGCAGAAGCAAAAGCCATTTATGAAACCGTTATTTTTGAAACAGGTAATCCTGAATTTATGGACGCGCTAGCAGGCATTGCAAATTCTGAGCAAGAAGCAGCAAACTGGTCAAAGCAAGCCAGCACTATTTATGAACAGCAGTTAGAACAATTTCCTGAAGCGTCTTACGCTCATGCTTTAGGTCATTATTTAGAAGCTGGAAATAACACAAAAGCCTTAGAGCTAGCAAAAGCTAATTATGCAGTAAGACCTTACGGAGAAGCAGAAATTTTATTAGCCCAAGCTTACTTGCAAGCAGGTCAGTTAGAAAACGCTCAAACGCTTATTGAAGCAAGCTTAGCTAGTGTTTGGGACAGTGCAGAGTTGCACGCAACAGCAGCCCTTATTTTTGAAGCCAGTGGAAAAAAAGAAAAAGCAGAACTCGAGCGTTTGACTGCGCTAAGCATTAACCCTGATGCACTTGAGAATTTAAGCTGGTTAGCAGCAGCGTTACCCTTTTTGGCTTACAACTAAGCTTCGCTATTTTTTTGCGACGTTCTTGCGACGCTCCTTTGCTATTTTTTAGTATCAAAGGAGCGTTTTTATGCTTAAGGCAGCAAGTACTTATTTCAGAAGCACAGTAATTGTTCTTAGTTTGGGTTTTTTGCTCCTCGGTCAGGCACAAACCTATCCTAGTTACAGTGACTTATTTGTAAATGATTACGCCAAGATAATTTCAGATGTTGATACTGCCCAAATACGTGCGCAACTTGAAACCCTAAAGGCAGAAACAGGTATTGAACTAAGCGTTATCACTTTCGATTCTTACAAAAACTACAACACTAACGACTCGAGTCTTGAGTCATTTTCAACTAATTTATTTAATCATTGGGGTGTTGGTAATGCAGCGAGTAATAATGGCGCTTTGATTCTTTTGAGTCTTGAGGAGCGTGAGGTACGTATTGAGCTGGGTAGTGGTTACGCCACTTCTTACAACCGTGTGGCTGACCTTGTAATAGATGAATACATGATTCCTGCTTTTAGGCAGGATAACTATAGTCAAGGGCTTTTGCGGGGTACCGAACAACTTGCTTTAAGACTCTCAAGCCCCCCTCCGGCAACAACAAGCTCGAGTTCGGAAACGACAACCTTTTCAAGCCCCACTGCAGCCTCACCTTTAACGCCGGCAAGCAAGCCTTTATTGGATAGATTTGTAGATACGATTACGAATTTTGATAGTTTTGTTCCTCAATCACTCTTGATTGCTTTGTTTGGCTTATTTACTTTTGCTGGCAGAATAAACCAGAGCTTAGCTCAAAGACGCTTAAAAAAGCTACGCTATCAGGCTCGGTTGTGTAAGCATTGTGGCTATGATTTGCACTTGCTTGATGAGCTTGGTGATGATGTTTATCTGGATGATGGTCAAAAAGCTGAAGAGTACTTGCAGTCTGTTGATTATGACGTCTGGAAATGCCCTAACTGTAATGAACATGAATTGTGCCGTTATGTCGATAAGTCAAGGTCTTATAAGGAATGTCCTGACTGTCATTACCGAACGCGTTATATTCAAAGCAAGCAGCTAGTTTTTGCATCTTGTTATTCAGGTGGTGAAAAGGAAATTACGGAAACGTGCAAAAGAGATAGCTGTGGTTTCCATAAAGTTCGCCTTGTAACTACCCCCCGTCGAGACTGCAGCAAGAAAACCTCCTCAGCTTTTGCAGGCTCGTCTAGCTCACGCTCTTTTTCCTCAAAGTCCCGCTCATCCTCATCTTCTTTTGGTGGTGGCAAATCATCAGGTGGCGGCTCGAGTGGTAAGTGGTAAAAAGTTTTATTCTTCTATTAACTCTGAAATGCGTGACAAACACCTGAAATGCTTTTTGGCGTAGGCATTATCACGGTAACTTTCATCAAACAAATCCTGCAAATCAATATCTCCAGAGAGTCTAAAACCAACTTTAAGGTCATAAAGCTTGTCAATAAAGTGTACAAAGCGAATCGCATCATTCTGATTAGCAATAGGTTCAGCGTTATGCAAGTAAAGCGCGTCCATCTGTTTAATAATACTGCCATAACGAATCGGATGATTCTGCTGCAAGACTTCAAAAAGCTCTTGCCATGAGGCGTCCACTTTGGTTTCAGCAGGCTCAGAAAGCTCGAGTTTTTCAAGCTCTGCTTCGCTGTATAGATTTACGATTTTGTCACGTTTTCTAAAGTCAGGGCCTTCTAAACGCATAATGTCAAACCGCTCTGCAATGTTTTGTATTTCGCGTTTAAAATCATTGGCATTAAAGCGGCCTTGACCTTGCGCAGCAGGGGGTGTATTTGAGGTGGTTAGTACAAAGCCACCTTGCTCAAAGACATGATTTAAGAAAGTTTTTACAATAAGGGTATTACCGGGGTCATCTAATTCAAATTCATCTATACAGTAAAGTCTTTTGTTGCCCAACTGCGTTTTAGCTTTTTCTTTACCTAGCACACCAATTGCGTGCACTAACTCTGAAAAAGATAAATACGCTTTTTGTTGACTAGGGTAAGCCGCGTAAGCACTTGCTAACAAATGGGTTTTACCCACCCCAAAGCCACCATCTAAGTAAAGCCCTTTACCAAGCTTAGTGCTTGAATGCCAGGGGAAACGCCCTGCTATAACTTCAGCTTTGCTTTTAATGAATTTTTTTGATTTGTCTAACGCAATCTCTTGCGTGGGGTCTTGAGGTTTGTAAGCCTCAAAGGAAGTTTCACCAAAGCGAGGGGGTGGCTTAAATTCAGGAAGTGAAGTAGAAGAAAAATCTAGATCATTAAGACGGTAAATAGGCACCGAAAAAGCCTAGCATAAGATGCAAACACTAACTGTAGGGAAAGCTCGAGCTTTTAGACTAGATCTGTTTAGATAGTTTT
>CAYGTA010000198.1:0-8526 GCA_964352605.1 uncultured bacterium
TCGACGATCCAAGATCGCGTTTACTTTATTAATAAAGTAAACGGAAATAGTATGATTACTTTCTTGCTCTAAATCTTTTATGCGCCTTTTGCGATTGGTACGCCTACGCTGTTTCCCCACTCAGTCCAGCTTCCATCATAATTTTTTACATTCTTGTAACCTAGAAGATGGGTCAAAACAAACCATGTGTGACTACTTCTTTCGGCAATACGGCAGTACGCAATAACATTTTTATCTGCGGTTACGCCTTGTGAGCCATAGAGTTCTTTTAATTCGTCAAATGATTTAAAGGTACCGTCTTCACCTACAGCTTGCGCCCAAGGAATATTTTTTGCCCCCGGAATATGACCACCACGTAAAACACCTTCTTGAGGGTAATCTGGCATATGGGTTACTTCGCCACTAAATTCTCCGGGGCTACGAACATCAACCATGGCACCATTGCCGTCTGTAACAGCCTTAAGATGACTCAGTACCTCATCTTTAAAAGCACGTAAAGCGGGGTTGCGCTTTCCAGCTTTATAGTCGCTAGCTTCATAACTAACGGAATCAGTAGTAAATGGTTTTTCTTCTTTAGTCCATTTAATACGACCACCATTCATAAGTTTTAGCTTACTGTGACCGCTGTAACTAAAAAACCAAAAGGCGTAAGATGCCCACCAGTTGTTTTTATCGCCATATAAAACAATGGTTGTATCATTAGAAATACCTAGTTTTGAGAAAAGCTTAGCTAGTTCATCTGGCTGGATGAATTCACGCATAGTGTCATCCCATAAATCCATAAGCCAATCTACTTTCTGAGAACCCGGAATATGCCCTGTATCATAAAGTAGAACATCTTCATCAACTTCTATAATTTTTATATTGTCATCTTTGTGATGCTCAAGCACCCAATCTGTTGATACAAGAACATCAGGATTAGCGTAGTCTGACATGCTAACCTCCTTTTTCAGAGCTTCAGCGTATCGTTATAGCCGGATATTTTAAGTAGGCTTAAAGACAATCTTTACAAGTTTTATCAATAACTTGCAAGAGATCTGTCAGTCTCAAAATCTCAGAGTAAAATACAAACCAAAAATAGCTTTAAAAACAAGAACTGAAGCACATACTCACCTATTTAAACAAAACCTGCAAATGACCGGTCAACGCCTTTTAGTTCTAAAAAACTAGAGCTAAACCCCAAAACATATGAACCTGTACTGTCATTTAAAAACCGCTAATATTGATATACTCGAGCCATGATTAAACTAAAAATCGCCCCTTCTATTTTGGCTGCTGACTTTAGAAACCTAGCTGCAGATATTGCTATGGTTGAAGCAGCCGGAGCAGACTTGCTTCACATTGATGTTATGGATGGGCATTTTGTACCTAATATCTCTTTTGGTCCTCTTATTGTTGAAGCGTGCAGAAAAAGTAGTTCTTTATTTCGAGACGTACATCTAATGATTGAAGCTCCTGAGCGTTATATTGAAGATTTTGCTAAAGCAGGCGCCCAAAACATCACCATTCACGCAGAAGCTACTAAGCATGTTCATAGAGCACTCGAGCAGATTAAATCTTTAGGGATAAATGCGGGTTTAGCTGTTAATCCTTTAACTCCCTTGAGTTTTATCAAAGAGGCGTTAGGCTATCTTGATACGGTGTTAATAATGACCGTTAACCCTGGTTTTGGTGGTCAAAGCTTTATAGAAGGGTCACTAGCTCGCATTGAGACGGTAAGTCAGTGGCGATTCGAAACAAACCTTAGTTTTGATATTCAGGTCGATGGTGGTATTGATGAACACACCATTCAGCGCGTCACAGAGGCAGGTGCAAACAATCTGGTAGCAGGTAGCGCCATATTTAAAGCAGATGAGCCACAAACAAAACTTCGCTTACTAAAAAGCTTAGCAAGCGAAGTTCATGTCGTAAAAACACTAAATTAAGCAGCTTTTACAATATCTTCATAGCGACCCAAAGCTCTAAAACGCTCGCGTCGTTGCTTAACCAAATCACTCGAGCTTAACTTTTGTAACTGCTCGAGTTCTTCGAGTAGCACGGTTTTTACAATGTTCATGGTGGTTTCGGGTTCTTTGTGAGCTCCACCTAGGGGTTCGTCAATGACACGGTCTACTACATCTAAGTCAAGTAAATCGTAGGCTGTTAGCCTGAGTGCTTCTGCTGCTCTTGCCGCTTCTGCTGAATCACGCCATAAAATTGCTGCGCATGACTCTGGGCTTATGACAGAATAAATTGCATTTTCTAGAATGAGAACGCGGTTGGCAACACCTATGGCTAGCGCACCACCTGAACCCCCTTCTCCAATCACCAAACTAATGGCAGGTACTTTTAAACGGCTCATACGCTGAATACTTTCAGCTATAACCCAAGCTTGCCCTTGTTCTTCAGCAGCTATACCGGGATAAGCTCCAGGCGTATCAATGAGCGAAATAACAGGGAGTTTGAACTTATCTGCCATTTCAAACATACGCATAGCTTTTCGGTACCCACTAGGGTGCATCATGCCAAAGTTTCGGTGGATATTTTCTTTGGTATCACGACCTTTTTGTTGCACCATAAGCACCACATTTTGCTCACCAAAGCGTGCCAAGCCAGTCACCAATGCAGGGTCATCTCCTAAAACTCTATCCCCGTGTAATTCATTAAAATCACTAAATATATGTTGCACATAGTCGAGCCCTGTGGGTCTACCCGCTATTCGCGCAACCTGTACCCGCTGCCAGCGAGTGATATTAGCAAACGTATCTCTTTTAAGTTGCTCTAAGCGGCGCTCTAAAGAGCCAACTTCTTCACTTAAATCGATGCCTTGCTCTTCGGCATAGCTACGCATATCATTAATTTTTGATTCTAAATCATCAATAGGTTTTTCAAACGCTAACGACATCTTCAACCTCTTCTATTTGTGGTTGACGTTGCGTGCCTGTCAACAAACTAACGTACGCAGCCAGTTTGCCTTTAAGCTCGCGACGTGGCAAAACATCATCTAACATGCCTTTACTAAGCAAAAACTCCGAACGCTGAAACCCCTCTGGCAACTCCTGCTTAATGGTTTGCTGAATCACTCTTGGCCCTGCAAAGCAAATAAGCGCTTCAGGTTCAGCTAAAATAATGTCACCTAAAGTAGCAAAACTAGCTGTCGTGCCCCCTGTGGTTGGGTCGGTCAAAATGCTAATAAAAGGTAAGCCTTTTTCACTAAGCAATTCAATTGCAACCGTTGTTT
Source organism: uncultured bacterium (assembly GCA_964352605.1). GTDB lineage: Bacteria > Deinococcota > Deinococci > Deinococcales > Trueperaceae > JAHEBB01. The sequence goes on from CAYGTA010000198.1 coordinate 3,221, forward strand.
TTGCCATTTGCATTAGAGATAACGCGCCCTCTTGCATACGCGCACCACCAGATGCATTAACGGCGATAAAGGCACGGTTTTCTTCTGCTGCACGCTCAACCGCTCGAGCTATTTCTTCACCAACAACGGACCCCATTGAGCCCCCCAGAAAAAAGAAATCCATGACACTAATTGCAATTGGTAAGCCTTCTATAAGACCTGAACCCGTTACAATAGCATCTGGTCTTCCCTGTTTTTCTTGGGCTTTTTTTAATCTCTCAGGGTACGGCTCTTGATCTACAAATTCTAGAGGGTCAACTGCCTGAACTTCTCCTGACCATTGTTCAAAACTACCTTCATCTAAAAGTAATTCAAGACGAGCCTCAACAGGCATGCGGTAACAATGATCGCACTCAGGGCAAACATATAAATTTTCTACTAAGTCTTTACGATAAATTTGAGCTTCACAAGATTCACACTTCAACCATAAGCCAGTAGGACTCGCATCCTCACTTTTGGTAGGTTTTTTACGTCTAAACCAACGCTCGAGTGTCATTTGGTCTCCTTACGTCACTTCTTCAAATTCGTTATCTAATCTTGTCTGCTTGCGAGTTTAAACGCGCAGTACCTTTATGGCCTGAGTTTAGCATGTTGACGCTATAAATTAAGATTAGAGGCTTATTAGTAATACCCTTTCCGTTTAATTCCTTAAGGGATTAAACGTGGTCTTGGACCATTGAAACAGCTAGCAAGTCCGAATGGAACGAAGTAAACTCTCTTAAAGTTTATGAACTGTATTTTCGGACTTGGTATAAAGGCTCGTTTGTTAGTTTTATAGGCAAAATAAAACCACGCCGAAGCGTGGTTAAAGTTGTTTTAAAAACACTTGATTAAACTTAACGCCAGCCTAATCGTCTTGCCATAAACCAATCAAATATTCTGTCACCAACAAGTCGTTTGGTCAAAATGATTACTTTTGCTTGGCCTGGAACAGCGTAGCGTGGGCTAGGGTTTTTTGCAGTTACAGCTTCACCAATTACTTTTGCAACTTCGTAAGGATCTGCTGCTGACTCATTTGCAGACTTCGCCATTTCTTGGTAACGAGCGGTCAACTGTCTGTAGGGTTCTAATTGGGTGCGGTCACTTGCTTTATCTTGAGCAACACTACCAAACTCTGTCTTTATAGCACCCGGTTCAATAATGCTCACTTTTACGCCAAATGGCTTGAGTTCTACACGTAAAGAATCAGATAAGGCTTCTAAGGCATGTTTACTAGCGCTGTACCAACCTGCTGTTGGCAGAGCAAATTTACCTACGACAGAAGAGATATTAATAATATGACCTGAACGTTGATGACGCATGAGAGGTATGACTTTTTTGGTTAAACTCATTAAGCCAAACACATTGACTTCAAATTGCTCTCTAGCCTCTGCCATAGTAACTTCTTCAACACTACCCATAAGACCGTAACCTGCATTGTTAACAAGTACGTCAATACGCCCTGTTTCATCCATAATCTGAGCAATAACTTTATCAACAGACTCTTCGGAGGTAACATCTAGAAAAATCGGCTCTAAGCCCATAACTAGTGACTCGGCAATTTTTTCTGTACGTCTAGCTGCAGCATAGACTGTATAGCCCTGCGCGACTAACTCGAGTGCTGTTGCTTTGCCTATGCCGCTTGATGCACCTGTAACCAAAGCCGTTTTTTGTGTTTCTGTCATTATCTGACTCCTCAAGCCTAAATTCAGTACGCTTGCTAAAGCGTTTCTGTGCGTTTTCTATCTTCAAGTATAATTGTTTTTTTGCCAAATCTTTTGTTTTCTATGCGCTTGTCAACTACGAAACACCTAGGTTAGAACAAAAGGCTTAGTTCAGCGTGAGCGTAGCTAAAAAACTAAGAGCTCGTCAAGGGACTTTTTTCCACTTTCCTGGCTAGTGAAAATAACTTACCAACCGCCACCTGACTTACGACCAGAACCACCCCAACCGCCACCTGACTTGCGACCACTCGCAGTAGGTCTAGGTCTCGATGGCGCACGCGAACTTGGAAGGCGCACAGGTGGCGCATTTCGAGCTGTAGGCATTGAAGGAATACTTCTGGGTTTTGATGAGGGTCGCTGAATAGTTACAGGGGAACGTCTGGGCGGTGAAATAATAATAGGTGGCCCTGCATTTGGCCAAGACCCCCAAGAGCTATTTTGCCTCGCCAAATCTCTTGAACGCTTTCGACGTTCACGCTCGAGCATTTCTTGTCTTTGCCGTCTTAAGTCAGCTTCAATACGCTTAGCTTGTTTGGCTGCTTCGAGCTGAAGTTCCCTAGCTCCCTCCAAAACAAGTTCAGCCTCTCGGATAATTTGCTCAAGTTCAGTTTGGCTTGCTCGCTGGTCATAAGCAGGCAAAGCCCTTCTTAATTGATGAAAAGAGGTTTGAAAAGCAGAACTAAGTCGTTGCCTATTAAGATAGTTAGCAAGATTTTTCAAGCTAGCCTCTGCTTCTGATACTTTTTCGACACAGCTCAACCTTAAAGCTTCCATAGCTTTAAAGTTTGCTTCAACTTGCAAAAAGGCTTCATTTGCTTTTTGTTCAGCATTATCAAACTGCGATGCCAAAGCCTCCAAAGCAGAAGCTAACGCCTGTTCAGACAAACGCTCGAGTTCCCGCTCTGCATTTAAAGCCTTGCTGTAGCTAAGTTGAGCCTCTTGCACAAGCTTGGCACTACCGGCACTAAGATCTTGAGGATGTAGCGAAGTAAAGGTCACTACGCGCTCTAAAGCAGATGTTGCTTCGGTTTTTTCTGAAAGCATAAGCGTAGCTCTACGCTTCATGGCCTCTTCTTGGCTACGAATATCTGTCATGGCTTCTTCAGCAAGCTTATCTGCTGATTGAATGTTTTTCATGGCAGCCAGCCAATTTGGCGACCTTAGCTCTAGATCTTGCTTAGCTAGCTGAACTAACTTAGCTGCCTCTTCAAGGCTTTGCTCTGGCAGCTCAGAAACCAACTTATCAACCTGACCTTGCTTCACATGACTTAAACCCTTATTTATATCAGCCTCAACCAGTAAAAGCTGCTCCGAAGCACTTGCCTCTGCCTTTTCTAAATACTCGAGCCTGTCTTTTATGGCGTCTATGAGTTTGCCTGCTTGGTCTAGCTCTATAAAGCCTAAGTCAAGATGTTTTTTTGCTTCTTCAATATTTGTACTTTCCTGCTGCTCTTGGGCAGCTAAGTAAAGTTCAAAAGCTCTGTTAGCAGCTTTCTGGGCTTCGGTACCGTTACCTTTTATATCTCGCCAATTGCTTTGAGCGTAACGCTGTAAGCGCTCAAAGATAGGTAACGTGTCGTCAATAGCGGTTTTTAGCTGCTCACCCTGCTGTTTAAGCTCTGCTAGTTGCTTTTGATTGCTTTTGTGAAGCTCAATTTGAGCTTGAAGGTGTTCTTCTAACGCCTGACTTTGTTCTTGCGCTTCATCAACTTGAGCATCTAGCACTTTAAGGTCATCTTGTTTTAACAAATCAAGCGCAATTCTAAATTGTTCCTTTGCGCTTTCTAAGCGACTTTGACTTTGTAGTAAATTAAAGGCTTGTGTCTCTGCTGATGCTAAGTCAAGTTCGAATTTTTTTAGCGTTTTTGCAATGGCATCAAACCTTGGAAGTTGCTCATTCAATTGGCTAAGTTGTTTATTTAGTTCAGCTAACTTTGTTAAAGCAGCTAACGGCCTAGCTTGTTGCTTACTTTTATCAACATCACTTAACAAGCCAAAGAAGCTTTCAAACACACGTTTGCTTGGTGGCCACATCTCATCTAAGCGAGCTGCCTCATAACGCTTAAAGCTCTGTTCTAAATAAGTTTCAGCTTTAGCGCGCTCAGTCTCTAAATTACTAAGCTCGAGCTGTAAATCTTCCCAGCGTTCAGTTAGACTTTCGGTAAACGCTTTTAATACTTGAGCTTGACCTAATAAGGTACCGTAATTGGTCTCGTTAGTTGAACTACTGAGTTCTTCTTGAATGCTTGAAAGAGACTCGGTTGCAGCACTATAGTCAGATTCTATTTGCCTTAATTCATCAGGTCTTTCATTTCTCAGTAAATTTCGAAGCAAAACCATGTCACTCTGCTTGTCAGCATCTTTAGGTAAATAAGGGTCATGCCCTGTACTAACCGCGTCATCACTTAAATCTTTCAAAAGTATTTCTAAAGACTGCTTGTCAGCTAAGTTTTGAACTTTGTTTTTACGCTTTGCTGCCTTAGGCAAATCACCTTTAGTTTTATTAAGGCGACGTTGCCTATTAAAAAGAAACACGCTAATTGCTGCCAGCACAATAATTAGCAATAATCGGTTAAAAATATTAGACGTGGGTTCATTGCTAGATTCAAGTTCAAGGTTCGGGTCGACACTCGAGCCTAAATTTTGCAGCCTTAGTTGACTACTGGCTTCTTTTAAGGCAGCGTTAATAGCAGCGTTAAAGTCACCTTCTTCTAAATTTGGAATCATGATGGTTTCGCGAAGATGTTCATCTAGGCTTCGCTGACCAAATGTACGTTGAAACAACGGGTCTAAGTCCTCACCGTAAACAATGTACAAAGGTCGCTGATCGTCTTCTAGCTCGAGTGGGTCAGTACCTAAGTAAATAGCAAACAGGTTATTTTTGTAAGCATCACCATTTCTAAGGTCATATTGCTCTAAAGCTCGGTCTAAATAAGCTTCTGTTTCAGTGAAGGTTTCACCTGTATCGGTTTCGACAAATAAAACAAGAACATCTGCACCTAAAGCTTCTAATTCTTGTGCTGCGTCGGTAATACTGGCACGATTAATTAAACTCGAGTCGGTTGCTAAAACACCTTCTCGCAAAGGAATAGCTTGACCTAAAGCAGTTGGCAGTAGCCAGACTAGCATTAGGGTTAGGGTTAAAGTAGATCTCTTTATGAGAAGCATATGAGATTATTGTACGATACTTTCAAAGTTCAGGTAGACAGACAGTTACACAAAAGCTGCTCAAAATCTGCCTTAGTTAAGGTATCTTAACAAACACCTTAATAGCCTTACTTTAAAAACCGTACCCCTAAAGACTTAAAGAAATCTGCACCAACCCTAAAGAGCCTCTCTCTACCTTATATAGCCTTTTGCATTTAAAACGTTTGCAGTGTTTTAAATGACGAACTAGCTGAGTAAAAACAGATCTACTAAGTTGATGATGTGTTTTACTTGAAAGCTGCTATACACCATGAAACGAAGTCTTCAAATTTTAAAGCTAAGAAGACTTCCGTACACACACTTTAATACCATTTCCGTTTAGTTCCTTAAAGAACTAAACGCGGTCTTGGACCGTTG
>CAYGTA010000199.1:0-8519 GCA_964352605.1 uncultured bacterium
CGTAATCAACTCTGTAAGAGTTTATGAAGTACCTTTTCGGACTTGGTATTAATATAAGCTTCTCCTTACCAACTCGAGCTTAGTTGGTGTTGCCCTAGTATGGCTTGGAAGCGTTTTTCTATAAGTTTATTGAAAGGTTTGTGAGTCAGTATGTACAGGTCTTTGTCTTCAATTCCTTTGAATAGCATTGGAATAACGTCTTCAACACTGTAACCGTATTTGTCTATGGTTGCCTTAATACCATTTGCAGCTTCTATGCTTGTCTGGCTAGCAGCTTTCTTTTCATTTTTTAGCACTTCAGGTCTATTTCTTGCAGAGTTGTGTATTTGTGTTTTTATCCATGCTGGGCAAAAAACAGATACAGCAACGTTTGACTTTGCTTCTTCTAAATCAAGGTACAAGGTTTCACTTAGTGCAACTACAGCGTGTTTCGTTACGTTGTAGGTATTCATGCGGCTGTTGGCTATGAGCCCTGCGATTGAAGCAGTATTAACAATGTGTGCCTCTTCGCCATGCTCGAGTATTTGGGGTACAAAGCTTTTTATGCTGTAGATGATACTTTGGAGGTTTACGCCCATAACCCAGTCCCAATCTTTTTGACTGCTTTCCCAGATGGGTTTGGGGCTACTGCTTACGCCTGCGTTGTTGAAGACTAGGTGGATCTTTCCAAATGCTTTTTGGCTTTCTTGTGCTAGCGTTTCTATGTCGCTTGCTTTGCTTACATCTGTTGGTATTGCTAGGGTTTTTGCGCCTCGTTCTGTCAGTGCTTTGTTTGTGGAGGTTAAGTCTGTTTCGTTTATGTCTGCTAGTACCAGCTTCATGCCTCTTTTGGCTGCTTCAAAGGCAAAGGCTTTTCCGATGCCGCTGCCTGCGCCGGTTATGACAGCTGTTTTATCTTTGAAGGTTTTCACTAGTCTTCTTCAGAGAGTTTCATGAGTAGTTTGCCGGTGTTGCCGCCTGTGAAGAGTTTGTTTATAACGAGGGGGGTGTTGCTTAGTCCTTCGTTTATGTCTGAGCGATAAACAAGTTTGCCTTCTTGCATCCATGTTGCCATGGCTTGAACGGCTTCTAAGGCTCTTGGGTAGTAGTCTAAAACTAAAAAACCTTGTATTTTTGCTCGTTTTGCAATAAGTACACCAAGGTTTTGAATGCCTGCTACTTCGTTTTCACCTGTGTAGCCTGATATGTAGCCACATAGGGGTATGCGCGCACCTATATTTAGTTGCGTTAGGACAGTGTCTAGCATTGCGCCCCCTACATTTTCAAAGTAGATATCTACGCCATTAGGTGCTGCTTTGCGTAGTCTTTTATATATATTTTCTGTTTTGTAATTGATGGCTGCATTTACTTTTAGGTCATCTGTTAACCAGCTGCATTTATCGTCAGTTCCTGCTATGCCTATTACATTTAAGTCTTTTATTTTGCCAATTTGGCAGACCATGCTTCCTACTGCGCCGGCTGCTCCTGAAACGACGAGGGTCTCCCCTGTCTTAGGTGCGCCTACGTCTAGTAAACCAAAGTAGGCGGTTATGCCGGTCATTCCTAAGGGGCCCATGTAGGCATCTAGGGGTACATTAGCCAGTCTTGGTAAATTTTGGAAGTCTTTAGCTTTGGCAACGATATGGGTTTGCCAACCTGTCATACCTGAGGCGATGTCGCCTTCTTTGAATGTAGGGTCTTTAGAAGCCTCTACCACACCGAGTCCAAAGCTTCGCATGACTGCGCCTATTTTGACAGCGGGTAGGTAGCTATCTGTTTGTGCCCAAACACGTTGGGTTGGGTCGAGAGAAAGGTAAATAACTCTTACTAGAATTTCTCCTTCTTGTAATTCAGCTAGGGTTTCTTGGCTCTCTTCAAAATCACTTTGTTTGAATTGACCTTCGGGTCGTTGTTTGAGTCTTAGTTGTTGACTAACTGGCATTTCTACTCCTTTAATTTCCAAAAACCTAGTTTATGTGATTTCTTTCACGATTGCTTAAGTTTGCACTATTTTTATGCCTTTATACAGTATCCTTTTCAATGGCAGTTTCTGCCATTTGAACGCAAGCATGCACAATATCAATCAAGCTCGCAAACCGTTTATCTTGGGTGTAACCAGCTTTATAGCGAGCATATATCTGCTGCAAAATACCCGCCAGCTTAAACAAGCCATAGACATAGTAAAACACTGGCTTTTTTACGTCTCGCCCACTTAATGCCTGATATCGCTCTATAAGCTCCTTGCGAGAAGGATTACCCTCCAAAGTTGTCGTACCTAAACCAAGGGTCTGCATAACCTTAGGGTCATCTTGCTCAACCCAATAAGACAAACTTGTCCCTAAATCCATCAAAGGGTCACCCACCGTTGTCATTTCCCAATCTAGCACCGCAATAATTCGGCTACTATCTAGCTGGTCTAAAACCACATTGTCATACTTAAAATCATTATGTATAAGCGCTACAGTTGATTCAGGTAGCTGATTTTCAGCCAGCCATAAAGCAACTTGAGTTACGTCAGGGGCATCATCCGTCTGGGCATTTTCGTAACGCTTTGTCCAACCACTGATTTGCCGCGAAACATAACCCTCAGGTCTTCCTAAATCACTAAGCCCAGCAGCAGTATAGTCAACAGCGTGAAGCTCAACCAAGGTAGTAATAAAAGCATTTGCCGTTTGGCGCATAGCTTTAGCTGACGGTATTTGTTTCAATGATCGCCCCCTAAGAATTACGCCTTTGACGCGCTCCATAAGGTAAAACGGAGCATCCATAATAGCGGGGTCATCACAAAATAAAACCGCTTTAGGTGCTTTAGGAAAAACAGGATGCAAAGCTGATAAAACCTTAAACTCACGTGACATATCATGCGCCGATTTAACCTTCACACCAAACGGAGGACGCCTAAGTACAAAAGACTCGCCACCAAGCTCTACGCTATACGTTAAATTCGAGAAACCGCCAGGAAACTGTGACACGCAAAGCTCACCCAACAAACCCAAACGCTCCTTTAGAAAAGGCTCGAGTACGCTTACATTTAGTTCTTCACCTTGCCGAACTTCTTTAGGGCTGTCTAAGTTCAAAGTTTGACGCCGTAGCCTTTCATGATTTGTCTAGCTACCACTGTTTTATGTACTTCGTCAGCACCATCATAAATGCGAGCACCCCGCTCATGTCGGTACCAAAACGAAAGCAACGTATCTTCTGTTATGCCTAAAGCACCATGTGTCTGAATGGCTCTGTCTACAACTTTCATTAACACATCTGCTACAAAAAACTTAATGATGGAGATGTCCACTCGAGCGGCTTTTGAACCTTGCGCATCTATTTTTTTTGCGGCATCTAAGACCATAAATCTTGATGCGTTTATTTCTGCACGTGATTCCGCTATCCAATTTTGAATGCTTTGTTTAGATGCGAGCGGCACGCCTTCAGATAGCTCTCGACTGGCGGCACGTGAACACATTAGGTCAAAAACACGTTCACAAATACCGATCCAGCGCATGCAATGATGAATGCGGCCCGGCCCTAAGCGCTGTTGAGCAATGGTAAACCCTTGGCCTTCTTGACCTAACAGGTTAGTGACAGGAACGCGGCAATCATCAAACTTAATTTCACTGTGGCTATGGTGATCTTCGCCTTCTTCACCCATAATTTTAATGCGTCGAACATGCTCTAAGCCCTCTGTACCTGTTGGCACCATAATCATGCTGGCACGCTTATGCGCAATAGTTTCATCAGGATTAGTAACAGCCATAACAATCACGAAACTCGAGCCGTCAAAGCCTGTGGTGAACCACTTGTGACCATTTACAACGTAATGGTCGCCATCCCTCACGGCAGTTGTGCTCATAATGACTGGGTTTGAACCGGCATGTTCAGGTTCTGTCATGCCAAAACAACTACGTATTTCACCTGCAACAAGGGGTCGTAGAAAGGTTTCTTCTTGCTCATGCGTACCGTACTGATGTAAAACTTCCATATTGCCAGCATCCGGCGCTTGCGCATTGAAGGCATAGTGCCCTAAAGGTGAACTACCTAAAATTTCGTTCAACAACCCAAAGTCGTGCAAGCTGAGCCCTAAACCACCCACTTCGGCAGGCATTTGAGGTGTAAAAAGCCCAAGCTTTTTAACCTGCTCTCGTTTTTCTCGTAATGCAGGAAGCACAGCGCCAAAGCCTTCTTGTAAAAAAATTGGTTCTAAAGGATGCAACTCCGACTCAATAAAGGTTTTTGTTTGACTTAGTACTTCGGCTAAATTAGGCTTAGCAATAACTTTACTCATATGATGCTTATTCCTCCATCTACAGCAATAGTTTGGCCTGTTATATAGGCAGACGCATCTGAAGCCAGAAGAACCGCCAAGCCTTTTAAATCATCTTCCGAACCCAAACGCGCTAAGGGTGTAAATTTCTTAATGGCAGCCTCAGCATAATCTAAAGTGCCTTTTGTCATTTTTGTCGGAAAGTAACCCGGCGCAATCGCATTGACCGTAATACTATATTTAGCCCACTCAGCAGCTAACGCTCGAGTCATATTTACCATGGCTCCTTTTGAGGTGTTGTAGGCAACCGTGCCCATCATTTCAGGATGGTTTCCTTGCAGACCCGCTACAGAGGCCACATTGACAATGCGTCCGTAGTTGTTAGGAATCATGCTGGCTTTAGCTACCGCTTGGGTTAGGGCAAAAGCTGCGGTTACATTTAAATTCATAACCTTATGCCAAGCTTCAAGGGGGTGCTCTTCAGCTGCTGCACCCCACGTAGTACCTGCATTATTAACTAGCACATCAATCTGACCAAACTCAATCATGGTAGCTTCAACCAGCTTATCTGCCACGCCAACTTGAGCTAAGTCTGCAGCAAAGCTAAGCACCTTAGTACGGTCTGACAGCTCTGCTTTAGCTTCGCTAAGTTGTTCTTCTTTGCGCGCTGTCAAAACAAGCTTTGCACCCAATTCGGCGTAAACTCGAGCCATCTGCAGGCCTAAGCCTCTTGAGCCACCTGTTACAATAATTACTTTGCCGTCAAGACGAAACAGGTCTTTTACATCCACCTTTGCCTCCTGAATAGTTTTTTAAAACCTATACTTAAGCATACCTTAAAATGAACTGAGTATAAAAAGCTATCACAGAAAATAGCCATGAAAGCAAAGTATTAATGTTAGCAACGTTTAACAAAACTCAAAAATAAGCTAAATCTAAAATAATCACCAGAATAAAAAGCGGGCAATAGTGCAATCTTATTGCCCACAACTATCTACTTTGTACCTATTCTCTTAGGCCCAGCGAATTGCCCCAGCATCAAAAGGACTCACCATATTCTTGTTAAACGGATAAGCCCGAATGCCATAAACAAGTTGACCACTAAGCTCAGGGCTAAAATGAACAGAGTAGCGCTTACCACCATCAGCAAAAGACTCTTGCTCAAGCATACTAACAATATGAATATTATGTTTTAACGCATCTTGCTCTAAACTATAGACAAGCTCTACACGAATATCAGCAGCAGATAAATCACGAGGATGCAAAATAGCTTCAAACTCGAGTTCTTCACCAACCTTTTTTTGGCCTAATTCCGTTGCTTTAGCACTCAAATAGATACTGTGCCAGTGAGCACGAACCTCTTGCTTAAAGGCAGCTACCTCTAGGGCGACTTTGGCTTTTGATGCGCCATACACAGCGTTTCTTTTAGATGCTGGTGCGTAGTACATTTCCACATAATCTTTAACTTGACGTTGCGACGAGAACCTAGGTGTGCAGGTCGCTATTGAATCTTTGGCACGCTCGAGCCATGCTTGTGGTACACCATTTTTGTCTCGTTGATAAAAGAGGGGGGCAACTTCGGTTTCAAGTAAGTTATATAGACTGTCAGCATCTGCAGTATCTCGGCTATTATCTTTTTGTTCTGGTGGAAGCTCATCTGTATTGGCTGATTCCGTTCCTATTGCCCAGCCATCAATACCGTTGTAGCCTTCAGGCCACCAGCCATCTAAAATACTTAAATTCAGCACGCCATTCATGGCCGCTTTTTGACCACTGGTTCCTGAGGCTTCTAGGGGTCTGCGGGGGTTGTTTAGCCAGACATCTACGCCGCGAGTAAGCGCACGCCCTAAAGCCATGTCGTAATCTTCAATAAAGAGTATCTTGCCTTTAAAACGCTCATCTTGTGAAAGCATATGAATTTGCCTAATGAGTTCTTGACCCGGTTTATCAGCAGGATGTGCTTTACCTGCAAACAGAAGCTGAACAGGTCTTTCAGGATTATTAACAATAGCACTAAGTCTATCCAAATCACTAAACACAAGTGTTGCTCTTTTATAGGTTGCAAAACGACGCGCAAAGCCAATGGTTAAAACATCCGGGTTTAAAAGGTGCTCAGTGCCATGCTGCGCGGTTGGTGTAGCACCGTGACGGGTTAACTGGCGCAAAACACGCCTTCTTAAAAACCGAACGCTTTGCTGCTTTACTTTATTCCTAGCTACCCACAACGCCTTATTATCTATTTTTTTAACAGCCCGCCACATGCCTTCATCGGTAAAGGAAGACTGCCAATCTTTAGGCAAAACGGAAGCAGATAAAGCCTGAATGTCAGGCGCAACCCAAGTCTTAAAATGCACACCATTGGTAACATGACCAATCGGGACTTCTTGAGTTGGCACTTCAGGCCACAAGTCATTCCAAATACGGCGACTTGTATCACCATGCAATTCTGCTACGCCATTACGACCCGTCGAAAAACGAAGTGCCAAAGCAGGCATACTAAAAACGGGTCCCCAACCTAAATCATGTCTCGCCAAATCAAGAAAGCTCTGCTGACTCAAACCCAAGCTACCCCAAAAACCACTAAAGTGCTGACTTACCAAATCAAACGGAAAGGCATCATTACCAGCAGCCACAGGCGTATGCACCGTAAACACCGTGTTTGCCGTAACAAGCTCACGAGCAGCCTCAAAACTCATGCCAGAAGCCACCAACTCACGGCAACGCTCTAAAGCCATAAATGCACTATGCCCCTCATTCATATGCCAAGTCGTAGGACTAAGCTCGAGTGCTCGTAGTAACCGCACGCCTCCAACTCCCAAAATGATTTCTTGAGATATACGTGTGTGTTGATCGCCACCGTAAAGCCTCTTTAAGATAGCGCGGTCATCACCATTGTTTTCTGGTATGTCTGCGTCAAGCAGGTAAACACTAACCCGACCTACTTGAATTTTCCATGATCTTAAGTGAACCTCACGCCCTGCAATATTGACAGAAACACGAATTTCTTTACCAGCATCATCCTTTACAAGTTCTAAGGGCATATCATAAGGATTTTTTCTGGCATATACAGCTTCTTGCCGCCCATCAGCCTCTATACGCTGCTGAAAGTAACCTTCAAAATACCAAAGCCCTATACCTACTAGCGGTACACCTAAATCAGATGCCGCCTTTGTATGATCACCTGCCAAAACACCAAGACCCCCAGAGTAAAGCGCAACAGCTTCATGCCAACCATACTCAGCACAAAAGTAAGCATAAACATCTTTTTTAGCATTTAACCCGTCAAACCAAGACTCAGCTGTCATGTAAGCATCAAAGGCAGCCATAACGTCTTTATAACTTTTTAAAAATGATTTATTTTTCGCAAACAAATCAAGCGTTTCTTGCGGAACATCTCTTAAAAGTGCCACAGGATTATGACCAAGCAGTTCCCACAAGTCAGGCTCGAGTTCTCTAAATAAGGCTCTTGCTTCGGGTGTCCATGTCCAGTAGAGGTTGCGTGCAAGCTCATCTAGCCTTGCAATGGCTTTGGGTAATTTTGGCAAAATACTTAATCGACCTAAAATATTCACTTCTTAACTCCTAATACTTCGCTTTAAGCTAATTGTGTTCATTGTTTTTATATGCTTGCCCCATTAGCAATGGCAGACCTTAGTTGGTCGTTCTTCTTAGCTTTGCAAGGTGCAACTTAAGCGTTAAGCCAATCAAAAACCTGACCATCCTGAAAAAGCTTATCAAGCAAACACTCTTTTATGGTGATACTAAGTACATTTCAAACCAACAAGCAGATGCTGCATGACGAAAAAGCTATTCAGGTGACAACAGTTTAAGGTAAGGTTTTAATTATGAAACGCCGTTTATTTTTAGTCATCGTATGCCTCATATTAGGTATCACTTTTACAAATGCTCAAACTCTAAATGTAGCTATAAGCGCTACAGAGAAGCTACTGCTAGAACCCGAACTCACCCTAAGCAACCTAAACGCTGCAGACAGCAAGCTTAACTTCCGAATAGCAAACAGCGTAAGTGGTCCCCTTGAGCTTGGTTTTGGTGTAGCCTATACCAACAGTTTTGGACCCATAGGCACCCTACAACTCTTTGCCCAAGCAGACCTAAATCTAGAAGGTCAGTACAGACTAAGTAGTCAAGCCAAAGGAGTTATAGGCAATGTGGCAGCAGAACTCGAGCTGCTTGTATTTAATAGCGCCAAGCATAACTTTGACAGCCTAAGTCTTTTAAACGAAGATAATCTTATTTATAACTCGAGCTTTGGCGTTCAACT
>CAYGTA010000200.1:0-8513 GCA_964352605.1 uncultured bacterium
TCCAAGACCACGTTTACTTTCTTAAGGAAGTAAACAGAACGAGGATAAATCTTTCAGAAACCCCTCTAACCAAATAACAGTTTAAAAATCTGCTGGGAATTCCATATCACCACGCTGCGGTGCTTTAGGAATAGGTTTTCTTTCTTGGGGTGGCGCGTCATAACTTGGCTTAGTATCATCTTCACGAACATCCTCTTCAAGCTTCGGCGCATGCGTCTTCATAGCATATTGATGCCACGCTTTTTTACGTGACTGATTAAGCTTAGTGCTAGCCAGCATTCTAACTTTACGCAATTTTTGCCCCATAGGTTCAATCTTGTAACGCTGAGCCCACGGTTCCCACTCAAAACGAGTACTGAGTTTATAAATTTTGTTTTGACGTTTACTGAGATAAGTATAAATCTCTAAAACGCCACTGTCACCCACAATGTTATTAGGCAAAACAGCCTGAAGTTCAATAGCTGCATGTGGCCCAATAATTTCAGCAGCCTCCACCATAAACGGTAAAGACATAAGTTCAGACTGTAAAGACATTTCTAAAAGCTGAACCGGATAGTCATTTAAGTTACTCACCTTAAGCGTAAGAATTTGCGTAGGGCTACTTTCAGGCTGCTGCACAATGCCACGAGAAACCAATAACTCAGGATCAGAATTCCCCAGCTTAGGTTTAGGCAAAAAAGCTCGAGCTATTAAGAAAACTAGGACAATAGCAGCTAAAAGCAATAGCCAAATCGCTAAACTCCAAGTGTTTGGGTTTGGGCTGGCTTCTTGAAAGGCAAGCTGAACAAAAGCAAGCGTTTGCGTAATTGCCTGAGTTATGCTTTCAAAAACAGTTGCCATGATCTTAAAGCTTCCTTACTGACTTTTTATAAACCTAATAATTCATCTACTTGTCTCTTAGTTTACACTGTAGCTTTATGAGATGCTAAAAAACATGAAAGCTTTATGAAGAATCTAAAGGCTTTTTAGAAAAATGCTTAAAGACTTAAGCAGCTGTCAACTCAGCAATAGTACAAACGCACTATAGTATTTACTTAGTCCTCGTATTAACACTAGTCATCTTTATACCAGCCCAAAAGCATCAGTCCTACCAGAATACTAAAACAGGTAGCTACGAAGGTGCAAACCACTATCGACTGAATACGCTTCGAATACCTCTAAAAATCTATGACCAACAGTATCGTATTAGCATCCTCAACAGCTTATATATTAGGTGTTTTATTAACTTGACTGCTATGCTTTGAAAATAATGCGCTTAAGATTATTACCAACACTTATTATTCTTCTTGTTTTGCTTGTTTTGAGTGCCATTCTATTTTCTATTTTCCGTAATGATGGTGACGATGCTGAAGAATCTTACGCTCCTACTTTGATGATGCAAACACTTCAAAGCTAAAGTTAAAGCTAAGCATTTCTCTTATTTTTTATGCCTTCATGCTAAGCTGAAGGCACTATGAACAACTCGCGTGGAACCTTCTTTTTAATCATTCTGGCAGCAGTTGCAGTCATTATTGGGTATAACGTTTTTAATGGTAATGTCAATCTTCCTTTTGGAAATAACCCAAACCCAACAGGCGCCTCTGGTGATCCTGTCACGGGCAACGCAGCAAACAATGCTCTAAGCATTACTCTAGCTTCTTCTAATACCAAGCGTAACTGGCTCGATCAGGTTGCTGAGCAATTTAACGAAGCGCAGATCAAAACCTCTCAAGGCAAAGCTATATTTGTTGAAGTTAGCCATGTAACCTCAGGTGGCTCAATGAATAGCATTTTAGAAGGCAATTTAAAACCAACTGCGTGGAGTCCGGGTGATGGTTCATGGGTCGAGCAAGCCAATGAACGCTGGGCCTTAGCAAATAACGTTACTTTAGCTTCTAACGACTGTAATGCCACCATCTATGCGCCACTAGGCTTTGCAATGTGGCGGCCCATGGCTGAAGCGCTTGGTTGGCCCAATACACCCATTGGTTGGGATGACATTGTGAAACTCGCAGCTGACCCAAATGGTTGGGCAAGTTATGGCAGACCTGAATGGGGAACATTTACTTTTGGGCACACGCATCCTGCTTATGCAAACTCTGGTCTCTTATCTATGACCAGTTTTGTCTATGGTGTTGCACCTAACTCAGCAAACTTAACCGTAAATGACATCTATAGTAGTCAGGTTCAAGACGCCATGGCCAGCTTACAGCAAAACACTGCCAAATACGGCCGTCAAGCTCCAGCCTTACTAGAACTTATGGCCAGCCAAGGAACAAGCTATTTACATGCAGCTGCTGTGCCTGAAGCTGATACCGTAAGGTTTAACATTGAACGTGCCAATGAACTTAGTTTACCTTTAGCCTTCATTTTTCCTAAGAACGGAACCATTTGGGCAGATCATCCTTATTGTGTTTTAGATAATGCGCCTTGGGTGACAACTGAAGAAGCAGAGGCCGCCAAAATATTCAATGACTATCTGCTCGCGCCAGAACAACAAGAACTCGCCATTGACAATTATTTACGCCCACTAGACTCGAGTATTGCTTTGCATGCGCCTCTGAGTTTAGAAAATGGCACTGACCCTAATGCCACACCTGCAACGATTAGGGCGCTTCCTAGCCCCACTGCTGATATAAGTGCCGCTGTGGTGGATACATTTAAAATCAATAAACGGAAAGCCACCATTTTGGTTGTGTTTGATGTCTCAGGTAGCATGGAGGGTGAAAAGATTCGCACGGCAAGAACTGCCACGAGTGACTTCTTAAGACGCTTAGATGCTAATGATGAAGTAGGCATGGTGGTCTTTAATGAACGCGTAACCCTGTTAGAACAACCTAGCCGCTCAGGTGACGTAGTCGAAGAATTAGCAACTCGAGTGAGTGGCTTGGTAGCTGATGGTGCTACTAATCTTTATGGTGCTGTGTGTCAGTCTTATAATTTAATTCAGCAATTACAGCAAGAAGATAGGGCAAGTAACGAGAAACGCCTTTATGGCATTGTGCTCTTATCTGACGGTGAAGATACTGCTGAGGCTTTGACCGAGAATCAAATGTTTGCTCAGTGTTTACCAAACCAAGCTGAAGCTGATGGCGTAAAAATCTATCCTATTGCCTTTGGAGAGGGCGCTGACCAAGCTGTCTTAGCTCGAATTGCTTCGGTCACAGCAGGCCGCTCCTTTACAGCAGATATCAGCTCTATTGATAACATCTATATATCTATTTCAGCAGAGCAATAAGCACTTAAAGCATGGCTGAATCAAACAAAAAACAAAAAGCAGCAGTTGAAAGCTTTGCCCTCTTTCGACCTGAAAGTGCCATTGTTATAGCCCTAACACTAGTTCTTACTTCACTCAAATTTATGGGGGCAAATTGGATTCCGGGTCAATGGTGGATGTGGCTCATCGCAGGCATAGTAGCAGAAACCATTCTGATTACAAATACCGTTCAAGATACCCAAACACAAGAACAAATAGAAGACGACTTATTTCTAAACGAACTCAAACTCGAGCGTATTCAAACTAAGCGTTTAAAGACAAAGGTTAGTAAAGCACTCGAGTATCATTTGCTTATTTTGCAAGAAGTAAATAGCAATGGTCTTGAGCTTACAGCTGCTCTTTATGATGTGATTGAGCGCATGGATGACTGGATTTTAAGTATCTACCGTTTGGCTGTAAAACTAGATAGTTATGAACAAGATGACATTTTACTGCGTGATGCTGAACTTGTACCTAAAGAACTCAAGGTTTTAAAGCAAAGTTTACGTTATGAGCAAGGCAACATGAAAGGAAACTTAGAACAGACCATTGCCACTAAAGAAAAGCAATTGCAAGCCATTACGAATCTCAAATCGTCTTTACAGAGTGCAGAATTACAAATGGATACAACCCTTTCAGCGCTCGGCACAGCTTACACTCAAGTTCTTAATTTAGGTACCAAAACCGCAAGTGAAACTGACTCATCTCAACTTCAAAATGAAATTTTTGAACAAATCGATGTGCTTGAAAAAATGAATCTAGAGATAGAAAAGGTGCCTGTACTCAGCCAGTCATAGCTTTTAGACTTGCGCTGGTAAAGTCGAGAGGTTCGTTTCTAACAAATGATTGACCAGTCTGTTTAAACTAAGCTTGTCACCACCTTCAAAAGACTGCCTAGTAGTCGTAGACCACGTTGCCAAAAATCTCTGGGCTCGCTTTCTTACCCAAGCTAAACTTGAGGGTTGAGTAGCAACATAATGCGCTAAGCTGCTGGCCTTTGCTTGTTGTCCTTCTATTTCCCATAACTCGACAACACGAATCAGATTACTAAGCATGCTGGGTTCATCTGAAAGATCAAAGGCCAAACTTAAACCTTGCCACAGGTAAGCCTTAGCATCCTCCATATCTTTAGCACTCAAAGCAATCCAAGCTAAAGTAGCTAACATACCTGCTTCACGATTACGCTCACCGCTTTCGCGAACAAGCTGCAAAGCTTCCTCAGCCAGCTGATAAGCCTTAGGATAATGACTTTGTTTCATGGCTATATTTGCCAAATTATGAAGCAAAATAGGAATATCTTTTTCTTTACCAATACTACGAGCAAGCTCTAAACTCTCGGCATATAAAGCTTGAGCAAGCTCCATATAAGACATATCAGACTCGAGCTTTCCCATAAAAACACCGGTGTTGAGTTCTAAGGTTCCTAGATGCAAGAGTACCGTGACAACATCTGCTTGATTATTATGTTCACGGTGCAAAGCTAATGCCATTTTGAAGTTTTTGCGGGCTTCATCATAATTTCCTAGGGCTTGCTCTATCATGCCTAGTCGATCATAAGCATTAGCAGTAACGGTATTTTCAAGGTATCCGGATGCTTGTAGTAGCGTTTCAATATGCGTTTTTGCAAGCTGCTGTTTGCCTGTAAAGTTGTAGAGTAAAGCTAAGAAATAATGTCCAAAAGCAATGCCTTTTTTATCCTGCACGGCATCTAAATTTGTCATGCCTTCGCGCGCGTACTGTTCAGCTTCAGCAAACTTACTCAGACGTGTCAGTACAAGCGAGTAGGCTATCTGTGCTCGACCTAAAAGCAAGTTATTTTCAAGCTTAAACCCTGCAATAGCATCAATGAGTTCTGCAAGGCATTCTTTAGCAAAGAGGTACTTAGCAAGCGCATCCATCGCATTAACAAAGGGTATAAGCATCGTTTCAAAGCGCTGCCAATCTTGAAGCTTAAGACTGTAAGACCATGCTGCTCTTAAATTATCAAGCTCTTCATTAAGTAAAGAGAGTGAAGCATTGTAAGGTTCTGCAAAGAAAGCTAGAAAATAATCTGCGTGTCTTTGAAAAATTCGTTCGGACTCTGCTAAAGACTCGAGCTTTTCTAAACTGTATTGATAGATTAGAGGGTGTCTGTCGTAACGCCCCTGCGCCGAGACTCGTAGTAGAGACTTATTTACCAAGCTTGCTAGAGTCGTTAAACTTGCCTTTGCAATGGTGTTTGCAGCTTGTCGCCTGAACCCTTTTTGAAAAACAGCTAGTTTCGCTAGTAGCTGCTGCTCTACGGGTTTAAGTAAATCCCATGACTGCTCAAATGCCTCACGGATACTTCGGTGTCTTTTAGGAACATTTTGTAAGTCTGTTACCAAAATATCTAGGTTTTGACTTAGTTCTTGCGTAATTTCTTGTATAGGTAAACTTTGTAACCAAGTGGCAGCTAATTCAATCGCTAAAGGTACACCCTTCACTCTTTGGCAAAGTTCTAAAACATAGGGCAAATTCTCTTCAGTCAACCTAAATCTTAAAGATACTCGTTTGGCTCTCTGTAAAAAGAGTTGAATTGCATCATAATAAAGTGCTTCTTTTACAGCAATGCTTGTTTTAGGTAAAGATAAACCCTCAAGTTCATAAACCCATTCTTCTTTTAAGCTAAGTCGCTCTCGGGAACTAACAAGAAACTTTAGCTTCGGGCAAAGCGCAAGTAAATCAGATAGAACAACTGCTGAAGCTTTAAGTTGCTCAAAATTATCTAGAACCAAAAGGCAGTCTCGCGCTTTTAAAAAGCGGCTCAGTTGCTCAACACCCTCAAGGCTTGCGTTCAGGTCTAAAGATAAAGCCTCTGCCAAAGCAATAAGCAACGCATCTAGACTCTTAATAGTTTCAAGCTCAACAAAATAAACCCCCTGAGCAAACATCGCCTGCGCCAACAAATCATGCGCCAAATGCAAAGAAAGCTTTGTTTTACCCATACCACCAAAACCAACAATGCTAAGCAAACGACAGTCAGACCGCTCAAGTAACTGACGCAACTCTAAAAGTTCAGGGTCACGACCTACCAAAGGTGTTGCAGGTAGCATTAAACTCGGCGCATAGTCAGGCTCATTTACCCCAAAGACATCTTGTTCAGCTAAAGCAACACCATAAGAAGCTGCTTCAAGACGTAAATGTGACAAAAAAGAACTCTCCGTAGCCACAAAAAGCCGCTCGAAACGCTTAAACTCTTCAGGCTCGAGTTCACTGGCAGCTTCTATTCTGTAGCCTTCTTCTGCGTACTTTTTAGCAGATTTTAGTTGGTTTTGCTTTAGATTATTTTCTGCTTGTTTTAAAAAAGCGTATCTAGTTTTGGCTGCCAAATATTCTCGGTTTGCGTAAACCCATTCTTCAAGCTCTTCACCTAAGCTTAGCTTGAGTCCTTCTAGAAACTTTCCTTTATATAGCTGCTTTATTTTAGCAACTGCCTCTTGATCAAAAGCTTCTAACAAGTCATTGGCGTCACAGTGTAGCTTTGTTGCTACATAATTTTCATCTGCAATAACCAAATCTTTTGAAAGTTTACGTAATTGTGAAAGCGCTACTGACAAGCTTGTTAGCGCATGTGCAGCATTCGGCCAGAACAAATCCGCCACAAACCTGCGTTCCTTACGCCCCTCGAGTGCTAAGTAAGCAAGTAGAAGCAAGGGTTTTTGGCGTTTGAAATCTGCATCCGTTAATGCCAGACCAGCTAGGGTGCGTAGCATAAGCCATCTTAGCAAGTCAGACCTTTAAATGGAACTAGCCAACATTGAGTAGCTCGTTAAGGGCTCGTTAAGGGCTCGTTATCTATCCTGCTAGCACATTCATAAAAGGAGGCATTGTGGTTTAAGCAAATCGGTCATTAAAACCCCAACAAACCTAAAGGAGAAATGGTGTGTTAAAAAAAATTAAGAAAAACATGGCTAGTTATTTTGGAGCAAGCTTACTTATTTTTATGATTACCGCCGCACAATGCGGAGAAAATACAGCTCCAACTGCCCCACCCACTGGCGAAAACCAAGCAACACTAGAAGTATTTGTAACGCCAGCAGATGCCAGTGCAGAAGGCTCAGTGAGTAGTAACCCTGCTGGCATAAGCTCAAAGATTCCTAGCCCTCTTTCAAGCAGCCTTGCGGTTGATTTAGGTAAAGAAGTTACGCTAACTGCTACGCCTAACGCAAGCTCTTACCTTGATAGCTGGTCAGCCATCTGTGTGACCACAGGGAATACTTGCAAAGTCACTATTAACGCCAACACAACTGTAACAGCTGTCTTTAAAACCAAACCAATCTTAACTGTAAGCAAAACAGGTTCAGGAACAGGTACAGTAAGTAGTACAAGCACAGGTATAAGCCTAAACTGTGGCGACGACTGCACAGAACAACTATCACCAAATACAACAGTTACTTTAACAGCTCAAGCAGATGAGGGTTCCATTTTTAAAGAATGGATTGGCTGTGACTCACCCCAAGGCCTAAACTGTACAACAACCGTCGCAACCACTAACAAAGACATACAAGCAATATTTAATAAGCCCGCCAGTACAGAAGCCATTACCGCGTACATTGACTTTAGCGTGATTGATGCAGGAGAAATACCAGATGACAGTAGCTACTGTTTACCTCTCATTGACCCTGAAACACAAGCTCCGATAGAGGGTTACTCTGTGCTTGCAAGCTTTGATTGGAACCCAGCAGACAGTACCTTGGAAACACAAAGCTTCTCTGCAAATGGAAAAATCCAAGTCCTTAAACTCTTAAAAATCATCCTAGTAAGTCAGGACTGCCTTGTAAAAACAGCGCTACCCGTACTATCAGCAAGCGTACAAGCCACCTCTCTCTGCGCTGCTGGTTGCACCACGCTAGAAGGTCAAGATGCCAGTCAGAAAGTAAGCAGCTCGAGTTCGAGTACAAAACAAAATGAAGCTGAGACCTTAAGCATTGAGTCAGCTATTGAGAGCCTTTGTATTTTCCTAAAAACTGCAAATATCGTTGAGTTCTTAGCAAAAAATGGCATGTTGATTGGGTTTAATCCTTCACCTTAACTGATTCGATAATACCGTTGTAGAATAACTTTCCGTTGATTCAGAACTGTTTACTAGGGTTCGCAAGAGGGAAACAAGCCCTAGTAATACTTAAAAGTTAGGCTAAAGTTCATCAATATAGTTCCAAACAACTCTACAGATGTTCTTTTTAAAACTCGAGCTTTTCTATGGGTTGCTAGCTTTGTTAGCCTTCATGGTTGTTATAGCGTTTCCACGAATGCTTGC
>CAYGTA010000201.1:0-8510 GCA_964352605.1 uncultured bacterium
TTATTGAGCGGGGTGGAATCATTCGGGTTATCAATACTGCTGGCAGGCTCTTAGAAACACCTTTTCTTGATGTTTCTTCTCTGGTCACAAGCACTAGAGGTGAGCAGGGGTTATTAGGTTTAGCATTTCACCCTAATTACAAAACAAATGGTCGCTTCTTCATTAATTACATCGATAAGAATGAAGATACTCTAATTGCTGAGTACCAAGTTTCAAACAATCAGAACCTTGCGAATACAACAGCTACACAAACTATTCTAAATCTAGATCAGCCTGATTGGAATCATAATGCAGGGCATATGGCGTTTAGCCCCAAAGATGGCTATTTTTATATTGCTACGGGTGATGGCGGTGGTCCTGGGGATCCAAACGAAAATGCAGAAAACTTAAATCGGTTATTTGGCAAAGTCTTAAGATTAGATCTTGATTCTGAGCAACCTTACGCTATTCCTAACGACAATCCTTATATAAATACAAATAATGCCAGAGATGAAATATGGGCTTACGGTCTTAGAAACCCTTGGCGCTTTAGTTTTGATAGACAAACCAGTGACCTATACATTGCAGATGTAGGGCAAAACAAATTCGAAGAAATCAACTTTCAGGCAAGCTCGAGCTTAGGTGAAGAGAATTATGGTTGGGATAGCATGGAAGGTTTTGAATGTTTTGAACCTTCAGTCAACTGTAATCAAGATGGTATAACCCTACCCATTTTAACCTATGGTCGAGATCAAGGTGTTTCTGTGACAGGTGGTTACGTTTACAGAGGCAGCGAGATTCCTTGGCTTCAAGGCAAGTATATTTATGGTGATTTTGCCACGGGTATTATTTGGATAGCAGAGCAAACAGATTCTGGCTGGTCTAGCGAAATACTTGCTGATACTGAGTTTAATATTTCTAGTTTTGGTGAAGATGCAAGCGGTGAACTTTATTTGGCTGATTATTCAACAGGTAGCATTTATAAATTTTCTCCTGTTATGGACTAAATCTTTAACTTGGAACGCTTGTCACAATGTCTTGCTTGGCTGCCCATAAGGCTATATCTTCTTTTTTGATAGCGGCTGCCATAAGCTCAGGGAATTGGTCTGGGGTGCAGGCAAAACTAGGAATACCTAGTTGGGCATAGTCAGCAGCAATGCGGTGGTCAAAGCTTGGCCGGCCATCATCTGAAAGTGCAAGTAAAGCTATCATTTGTACGCCACTTAAGACAAGTGCTTCGGTACGGCGCATCATGTCAACGCGGTCTCCCCCTTCATACAAATCACTCACCAAAACAAGAATGGTGTCACTTGGGTTTTCAACGAGGGTTTGGCAGTAAGCTAAGGCTTTATTGATGTCGGTACCGCCACCTAATTGCACACCAAAAAGTAAGTCAACAGGGTCGCTTAAATTTGTGCTTAGGTCAACCACAGCCGTATCAAACACAACCATTTGGGTTTTTACAGCAGCTAAGGAAGCTAGCACGGCACCAAAAACCCCTGAGTAAACAACCGATGTACCCATGCTGCCACTCTGATCAAGGCATAAAATAATGTTTTTAAGACCCCTTTGTTTACGCCCGAAACCAATGCGCCGCTCTGGAATAATGGTTTTATAATCAGCTTGGTAGTGCTTAAGATTAGCACGAATGGTTCTAGACCAATCAATCTCATTATGCCGCGGACGGTTATTACGAATAGCACGATTTAAGCTACCTGTCACCGCGTTACGCATAGGTTCTTCAAGCTTCTTAGTGAGCTCATCAACAACTTTATTAACAATCACTCGAGCGTTTGCTTTAGCGGCATTAGGCATGATGTCTTTTAGGCTTATGAGGTCAGCAGCCAAGTGAACATCTGGCTCTAAACCCTCCATCATTTCGGGTTCAAGCAGCATTTGGCGTAAGTTACGACGTTCAAAAGCATCTTTTTGCATGACTTTAACAATGCTTGTTGGAAAGAATTCACGAATGTCACCCAGCCAGCGGGAGAGTTGTGGCTTACTGCTACCTAAGCCCCCTCGTTTATCTTCACTATCGTCATATAAAGACTCGAGTGTTTGGTCTAACCTTAGGGCTGTTCCTGATAGCTTTAAACCTGTGCCGTCTGAGTGTCCGCCGAGGGCTAAGCGCCAGCGTTGTAAACGCTCATTGTCTTGGGTTTCTTTCATAACTGTTCCTTGCTTTGCTGTGTAGCAATTAAGCCGCTTATATGACTAAGTACGCGTTGGCCTCGTTCATGGTTAAGGTTTAGCTTTTGTTTTTGGCTTTGTACTGTGCCTGTTTTGGCTTTTTGACCTATGGCCTGCCTTTCTGGTGTGGCGAAACTTGAGAAGGTTCGTCTTACTAAGGGCAACACTCTTATAAAACTTTCTTCACTTAAAGAGGCAAACCAGCTGTCTATGACTTTAAACAGTTCGTCATCATGCAGCAGTAAGAGCCCACCTTCTTTTAAAAAGCCTTCTAGCCAGCTAGCTGCCTGCTCTACATTGGGGTCTGATAGGGCAAGGCTTAAGCGTTTGGCTGCTTCATTGGTTTCTAACTCCGCTTCATCTAGAAGGATTTTGCTGCTTCTACCTTTTATGAGTGCATGGGCGTTGTTTAATACTGAGACTTGTTTTAGAGTACTTAGCCACATACTTAAAGTATCAGCATCTTGCAAGAGTTTTACGGCAGAATGCAGTTTTTGCAGCAAGCCAAATAGCTCTCTTGCTGCGTCATCAGATAGCGAACTACTAGCATTGGCTAAGCCCACACAAATGCGTGCCAAAATGCCTTGACTTACCTTCTCTAGGCTCTTTAAATTTTGCTCTGCGCTAGTGCGAACATTACCGTAACGCAAGACATGTGCAAGCCTCGGGAAAGCTGTCATGAGATGCGTAAGGTCAGTATCTTCAGCAGCTTTTAGCTGAATACTGTCTACCAAAAACTGGCTTGCTTTAGGTAAGTCAGCCAGCAAAGTATCATCAAGCAAAGCACTTAGGTCAGCAATATTAGTTGCGCCTAAGGCTAATTCTTTCAGCTTATTAAGCGTTGCTTGCTCAATAGTTTGACCAAAACGCCCTGACTCAATTAAACGAAGTTCAAATTCAGGTTGCCAGCGCAATTGCCATGCTTCTTTAAAGGTTCCTTTTGAATTACTATGCCGTGTTTCTCCCCACGGAATGCCTAAAAGGCGCAAGCGATGTAAAAGCTGAGAGCGCTTAAGGTCAGTGTCTTTTCGTAAATCAAGCTCTATATTTTTTTCATCTGCACTCGCTTTTAACCATAAGTTTTTCTGACTAGCGATTAAGTCAAGTTGCAGTGGGGTTAAAGGAACTCCCTTGCTCACCGCGCCAAGCACATCGGCAATAACTAATTTGTCGCGAATAAGCTGCAAAATAAGATCATTGCCATTAGCAAAAAGCGCGTAAGCAGCTTCATTAAGCTCATCTAAGCCAACTGACGCGCGACCCCGCATGGCTGCTAGAGCTTCAGCCAAACGAACAGCCTCAATCACTTGGGCACTCGAGGCTTCAAGGTCTTCAGCTCTTAAAAGCTGCGCAACTCGAGCCAGCCAGCGTGCCGCCAAGTCATTTTGCCCAGCGTAGTGCCAAATATGCTCATACCAACCCGGAGACTGAATGCCTGCACCATAGCCACTTTCACGTGCCAAGCGAGCAGAGGTATAAGGAATCCAAGTTGCTTCAAGCTTTGTTTTCTTTAAACCTTTCAGTAGCGCTTTATCTGCCTTAGCATTCTTTAAATCTTTAAGGGCAGGCGCATGCCAGGCACCACAAACCACAGCAATACGCTCAAACCCCTCTTTTTGTGCCTTGCGCATAGCCTCACGCATGCTTGCTTCACGCAGCGCTTCACGCCCAAGTGGTTCAGAGCTTTCTTCACGCAGCGCCGTCATAGCTTCAAGAATAGCTTCAAACACATCCTCATGAGCCTGACGTTCCTCAACCACATGCCCCCACCAACGCTCCCCATCTGAGTAACCCGCAGCCTGAGCCAAATAAAACAAAGGGTCTTGCTGCAAACTAGGCTGATACTCCATTTCAGCTTTATCAAGCTTAAAAGCATCCTCTGGCAAACTATTTTTATCTTCTTGAGCAAACCGAACAGCCACAGGTAAATCAAAAAAACGCGTTTCGATTTGTTCACTCGAGCCGTAACGTAACGCTTGCCACTCAGGTGAATAAATTGCAAATGGATAAAACACTGCCTGACTAGGCTCATCTTTAGCGTAAAGCAGCAAAGACACAGGTGGCATCATAGCTTCATCTAAAACCAAAGGAATAAGACGATTAGCTTCAGGGGGCCCCTCAATAAGTAAACAATCGGGCTCGAGCTTTCTAAGTGCGTTGAGTAAACTTCGTGCTGAGCCTGGCCCATGATGCCGAATACCAAAAAGATGCACACTCATGCTCTAAACCAAACAGTAAACTGCTTAAAGCAAGTCACGACAAGCTCGGTAAACATCTTTCCAATCATCACGTTCTTTAACGACAGTTTCTAAGTATTCTTGCCAAACAACTTTGTCTTGCACAGGATCTTTAACAATGGCTCCCAAAAACCCTGCTGCTAAGTCACTAGCTTTCAAATCACCATCACCAAAGTAACCCGCCATGGTTAAACCATGATTCACCACACTAATCGCCTCTGCTGTTGAGAGCGTACCAGACGGGCTTTTCAACTTAGTTTGACCATCTTCAGTAAGACCGTTACGTAGTTCACGAAAGACTGTAACCACACGCCGCACTTCTTCAAGTGCAGGTTTCTCGTTAGGTAATTCTAAGGCTTTACCCAGCGACTCAACCCGCTGCTGAACAATACTCACTTCTTCATCTAAACTCTCAGGCGTCGGCAAAACCACCGTATTAAAACGACGTTTCAAAGCGCTAGAAAGCTCATTTACACCCTTATCTTTATTATTAGCAGTAGCAATAACATTAAAGCCTTTTTGAGCATTTACTTGCGAGCGCAATTCAGGCAAAGGCAAAGCTTTTTCAGACAAAATAGTGATAAGCGTATCTTGAACATCACTAGGAATACGCGTCAACTCTTCCATACGCGCAATCTTTCCCTCTTGCATAGCCCACATAAGCGGGCTTTCAACCAAAGCATCGCGCGAGGGACCCTCAGCCAGCAACTTAGCGTAATTCCAACCATAACGCACCGACTCTTCACTTGTACCCGCCGTTCCCTGAATAATCAAGCTCGAGTCTCCTGAGATAGCGGCGGCAAGATGCTCTGACACCCAACTTTTACCTGTACCCGGCACACCGTAAAGCAAAAGCGCACGATCTGTCGCAAGGGTAGCTACGGCTATTTCCATAAGACGACGACTACCAATGTATTTAGCGCTTATCTCAGTACCGTTAGAGCTTGTGCCTCCCATAAGGTAAGTAACCACCGTTTCAGGAGACAACTGCCAATTACGAGGTTTCTTAGCATGATCCTCTTTTTTTAAAGCAGCAAGTTCAGTTTCAAATTGCTGTTCAGCACTTAAGCGTAATTGACTTTCGGACATCATTTTCTCCTTAGTTTGCTAGTTACTGAGTGCGTTTAGCATGTTTTGACGAAACTCGACATCTGTTAAGCATTCACGGTATTTGCTAAATAAAGCATGTTCTTGGTCTTCAGGTTCTAACGCAAGCAGAGCATCGTAAAGCTCAACAGGTAAAACTGCGCTTAATCGCTCTAAGCTGTTCCTGAGTCTGTAACGGTCATCTTTTACTAAAGTTTTCTTTAAGCTTTTAACAAATTGCTCTTTTAGCTTATCTGACCACTTAAACGGCGCGGTTTCAAATAACCTTAAAACAATATGATCGTGGCTTAATTGAGGTTTTTCTATAAGTAATTGACAGGCTAATTCAGCCTTAAAATCATCATCCAACAAAGGAAAAAGCGTCATAACTGTAATGTAATCAGGCTGATACGCAACAAGTTTTTGAGCACTAAAAGCATCCTTAAAGCGCAAACAAGCCTGAGCCCACGCACCTAAGAGCAAGTCAGCCTGTCCTTTTCCTACAGCCTGCAAATAATGAACCAAATCAGCTTGCTCAGACCAAACACTTAAAGGAACTCGAGCTAAAATGTCTGCAAATAAACTTGCTTTTTTACCTTTATCTTGAAGCCTAGCTGGCACAACAAGTTCTTTGCTTTCTTCTTCACTTAAACTAGGCATAGTTAAGCTAAGTTTCGCCTTTTTTAAGCCCAGCATGCCGCCAGCTTGATAGTCAATGAGTGTTTTGGCTATTTGCGTCATGCGAGCACAATAGTCGCTTTCAGCTAAGCTACTTAGCAAGTCAGCGGCTTCTTCTCTAACTGTTGCACTTTTATCTTGCAAAGCATTTTCTAAAAAAGCCTCATCTTTTAAACTTAAGCCTTCTGCTAGACAGGCTATTAACTCGGCTCTTGTTTTGGCATTTTCTTGCGTCCAGACAGTTTCTAACAGTAGCCTTGCAGACGCCGCATCTTGCCTGCGCAGACTTCTTAAGGCTTGTTTGCGTTCTTCAAGCCCTCCCAGTTCGAACTGTTCTTTGGGGTCTTTAGTAGTTAAAAAAGACCAGTTTGAGTTTTGTTGACAAAGCCACAAGCCACGTTCATCCATACAGTCACGCAGTAAACCACGAATAGATGTTCGACTTTTAGCTAAATCTAATAAGTCAGCTAAGAACAAGTGAGGTAAGCGATAACCTAAAGCTACCACCGCCGCTAAAAAATCCTCCAAAAAGCGATTGTTATAGCCTTTAAGCATTTGCTTCAAGTAAAGCTGAGCTTCTTTAGGCATTTCGGGTTTAGTATCTGGCTTTGAAGCTTCAGGCAGCAAACGAGCATCTTCTTTAGGCTCAGTAGCTGCTTTAAGAAAACAACTTGCTGCCAACGCTTGAGTCAGCAAGTTCGCTTCAGCAGAACTCTCTTCAGAGCTAAAGCCAGCAAGGTCATCACTAAGGTCAGCTAGGTCTCGCTTTTCCGTACCCAACAACGCTGTTGTACTAAGCAGTTCTAAATCCGCTTGCATCATTTACCCCCTAACACTACAAGGTCACCCTGCCAAATGCATAACGGCAGCAAAACATAACCATCCCACTCAGCAAAAAGCTCTATAGGCTGACCGCCACTAAGCGCCATAAGTTGCCAAGCATGCCGAAACGAGCTACTAACAGGCAAACTTTTACCCTCTGCATCACGCAAAATAAAGTCCGCATTAAACATGCAAGGCGTAATGCCTTCAAGATAAACAGGAAACTGCTCAAGCCAGCAGTTTTTAGCTAAAGCCGAGGCGTAAGCATCTAAAAGCTCATCAAAACTTTGGTACGCCTCTAAAGCATTAAGATCTTCCTCATTAAGCAAACGCGGTTCAATAGGCTCTTTAAAAACCGCTCTTAAAGGATAATTACTAGGAAAAAAAACAAGCTCACCCGAAAATGTTTGCCCAAGCACAAGCGTCGTATCAAAAGGCTGAAAGCCATAAGAAAACGAAAGCTCGAGTGCAATTTTCTTGCTTGCCTTACCCCACAACCAAGTTTTGCGTACACGCAAGCTATCTTCATGCAGCATACTTTGCGCAAGCACCAACCAGATATCTTTTACACCCTCTTGCAAAACAAGCTCTTTTTGATTATCTGTCCAACCCACCACACGCCTTAAATCAGCGCGCACTAAGTCAGGCAGGTCATCTTGCCGTCTGTAGCTAGAAATAATGACCTGCAAGGCACCTAGTTTAGCCAAAGCTTCTTGTGCCCAATTCTGACCTGAAAAAGACATAGCATTAAGCTCACGTAAACGCCTAGCTAAACCACTTGCTTGCGCGTCTACCATACGCGCAGCCATATCATCTAAAAATTTATGAGGCTTGGCAGCTAACTGCATAAGCCCCGAGCGAACTAAGTCATGAAGCCAAAGCTCTAACTCATCTAAACCAGCCAGCACTTTTTGTTCACGAGATGCTACCCGCTTAGCCTGCGCTGTCTCATTAACAGGCGCAGCTTGTTTTTGAACTTTAGCTTCTTTACGACTCGAGCGTGACGCTAACCAATCAGTCAGCCAGTCAGGTGCATCTTCTTGCGTGAAACGACTGGCATCTTCTGTAAACAAGATAAATAAAGCTAACGCATGCTTACAAGGAAACTTACGGCTAGGGCAGCTACACTTAAAAGCCGGTTCACTTAAATCAATTCGTGTTAAGTAAGGCTTCTTACCACTCCCCTGACACTCACCCCATAAAGCCCCTTCACTTGAACCTAAGCTAGGCCATTTGCTTTTGCTAAGCAACTTACGAGCAGCTTTTAAAGAGCTTGCATCTGGCGATAAGGCTTCTACTTGCTCTTTTGTCCACGTTGGCATTAGGCCAATGCTAAACCAAAAACGCATGAAAAAAAGTAACATCTTAGCTAATCACGAATCTCAGCTAAGATGTTTAAGTCTTAATATCTATTAGCATTAAAAAATAGTGTTTCTTTTTGAGCATTATAGCCTTTTGCAATTAAAACGCTTGCAGCGTTTTAATTGTCGAACTAGCTGAGTAAAAACAGATGAACTA
>CAYGTA010000202.1:0-8506 GCA_964352605.1 uncultured bacterium
ATTAGCGTTTGCTTAAAAAGCCAACGCTAAGTTATTAAAATTAGATATTAACAAAGAGTAGTATATTCTATAACTGGTATATTGCCCGTGAACATCTGACTTACTCGCGGCTAAAAAATAAATAAGACAGCGGTTAAAGCAATTCATTTTGAGATAAGTTGCAACTTTAGCAAAAACAAATCAATCAATAGTTACGAACAAGCAGTCCCTTATTCAAAGCACCTAAACCTCTACTTTACGATTCAACATCAGTTTCAGAGTTGAGTCTTTCATCAACATTAGTCTTCATAAGCTCCCTAAGCACAATGGTTGCAAATGACCCTTTTGGTAAGGAGAAAATAGTGCTGTAACCATCATCATGCGCTTCAATCGAAGCATCTTGAAACAATAATCGGGTTAAACGCCTATCTCCCACTCGAGCTTGAAAATCTGACCATCTTAAACCAAGCGGCTCGAGTATGCGTTGTTCGCGTTGTCCGGCTTGGGCTTTTGAGGGTTTTATTTTTTTGCCGTAGAGGGGTAGTGTTGCGCTTATTTCGAAACGTTTTGCTCTTTCGTTTTCGTCTTCTGATTCAACGCAAAATACGCCACCGGTATCGTGTTTTTTGGCCCAGTCTCCAAGTATGACTTGGTTGAAGATTTGGTCACTTATGCGTGCTGCTAGCATTTTGTTAAATAGCTGTGATTGTAGAGCGCTACCAAAGAAGATTTTTAGTTTTTTTGAGCCTGAAACCTGTTCTCCTTTAAGTAGTTTGTAGCCGTCTACAGCGTTTGTATTATAGCGACCAAAGCGTTGTGGACCAAAGTAATTTGGGAGTCCTGTTTTCGTGAGTATTGCTATGGTCTCTTTTGCAATTGAGGCTGCATCTGGCTTTAATTCACGAACGCGTATACGAAAACGATTTCCTGCCAAATGTCCTATTGCTAATTTGTTCTTGTGCCTTGTTATTTTTAAGACAGTTAGGCCCTCTAAATCATCAAGCTTGCTGAGGTGCTTTTCAAAACTAGCCGGAATGCTGAGCCATTGTCGAGTTACAGCGTATTTATCTTTTTGACCTGCCACGCCAATATCGTGTTCTTTTAGCCCTGCTTCTAGAAGTGTTTTTACGACATCTCGTGTGCTTAAGCCTCGTTTTTCAAAAAATACATAGCTGTGGCTGCCTGCTCCTAATGCTTCGTACAGAGGTATTTCTTCAACCCAAAAATCTTCTAAAGATTCGCGTATTACGCCGCCTGTTCCTTTAGAATTTGTTATGGCAGGCAAATCTGCCCAGTTAAATTTCAAGGTTTCAAAGACCGCTTCATCCATAGCTTCAGACTATCCCTTTTTACCCCGAAGCTGTCAAGCTTGAATAAGTTACACTATGCACAATGCAATCAACTTACCTTTTCCCTTTAGAACAAGAATTATGGTTTCAGGCTTTAAGCGAATTAGATGAGGATTTAGAAGCCAAGAAAAACCCTAACTTAAGTTACCGAAAGCTGTTACGCCAATTAGCTAATAAAAACTACGAAAATGTGCTTCACGCCTTTGCTGAAAGCCTTATCTACAGAAACTCGAGCTTGAGTGAAGCAGTCATGCAAAATAAGCTTAGTGAAGGACTCGAGCTTGCCGCGTTGGCTGATTTGGAGCTTGTTTCGGGCCTGCTTAGGAGGGATTGGCGTGGTGATTGTGAGGTTCTTACAAAAACGCCACTTGTTCCTTTAGATCAACTTAGTAAAGCAACGCAGGATAATCATGTTACTAGCACTATGCAAAAATTGCGCGGCACCGTGAGTGATTTATGGCTGCATTTAAAAAACCACTATAAGCAGCATGGTACAGGCCTTTTGGCTAAATACAATGCTTTTAAATTTTCGAATCAGATACTTGAAGGTATTGCGCATCCTGTTGATATATCGTTAGCGCAACTTCAGCAGCTCGAGTCTCAGGTTGGCAGCTTGAAGGCCAACACAGAGGCTTTTTTAAAGGGATTTTTGGCACAGCATTGTTTGCTTTATGGACCGCGGGGTAGCGGTAAATCTACAGCTGTTAGGGCTTTGCTTAAAGATTACGCTTCTGCTGGTCTTAGGTTGGTTGAGTTGGCACCTTATGAGCTTAATGATTTGGAACCTCTTATGGAAAGCCTTAGGGGTAGACCTCATTTTTATATTATTTTTGTTGATGATTTAAGTTTTGATGCTGATGATAATAGCTATCAGCCTTTAAAAACCCTCCTTGAGGGGTCTATTACGCAGAAACCTAGTAACACGCTGATTTACGCAACGAGTAATCGCCGTAATTTGGTCAAAGAGCAGTTTAGTGACAGGCCAGACCCTTTAAATGATGATGTTCATGGCTGGGATACGCAAAATGAAAAGCTTGCCTTGTCTGACCGCTTTGGTCTGAGTATTACCTTTCCTAGCGCGAGTCAAAAACGTTATTTGGAAATTGTTACGGGTTTGGCAAAAAAACACAATTTGGATTCAAATGATTTAAGAGCCAGAGCGATTCGCTACGCAGAGTGGGGTAACGGTTATTCAGGTAGAACAGCCCAGCAATTCATTACAAGCAGCCTTGCTGGCTTAGCTTAAAGGAGGTAACCATGCGCGCCATAAAAGAAATTGATACTGTCTGGATTCCCCTTAAAGACGGTTGCAACTTAGCCGCTCGAGTTTGGCTTCCTGAAGATGCTGAGCAGAATCCTGTTCCTGCCATTTTGGAGTATTTGCCTTACCGTAGACGAGATGGCACGCTTCCTCGTGATGAAATGGGCCACCCTTATGTAGCAGCGCATGGCTATGCTTGCGTCAGGGTTGATATGCGTGGTTCGGGTGATAGTGACGGTTTATTGTTTGATGAATACACAGAGCAGGAACTGAGTGACGCTGAAGAAGTCATTGCTTGGTTAAGTAAGCAAGCTTGGTGCTCCGGTAATGTAGGCATGATGGGCATTTCTTGGGGTGGGTTTAACAGCCTGCAAGTAGCAGCCAGACAACCTGAACCGCTTAAGGCAATTATTACTGTCTGCTCCACTGCTGATCGCTTTGAAACTGATATTCACTATAAAGGGGGCGCATTACTCCTTGAAAACTTAGGTTGGGCATCTACCATGCTGAGTTACCAGAGTCGCCCACCAGACCCGCAAGTTGTTGGGGAGCGCTGGAAAGAAATGTGGCTCGAGCGTCTTGAAAACATGCCTCTTTTACTTAAAAACTGGCTTGAGCATTCTAGCCGAGATGCATTTTGGAAGCATGGTTCAATTTGTGAAGATTACAGCGCTATAAAGGCAGCTACCCTAGCGGTCGGCGGTTGGTATGATGCTTACTCAAACACTGTTTTTCGCCTAATTGAAAACCTTTCTTGCCCGACACGAGGCATTGTTGGCCCTTGGGCGCACAAGTACCCTCACTATGCTATTCCAAAGCCCCAAATTGGTTTTTTGCAAGAAAGCATTCGCTGGTGGGATAAATGGCTTAAAGGCATTGAAACAAACATTATGGATGAACCCTTAGTCAGGCTATATAAGCTAGATAGCCATCCTCCCAAAAGCCATCATGAGCAACTTGAGGGTCAGTGGCTTGGCTTTGAAAATTGGCCTGCCTCAGACGTAGAAAACAAAACCTTGTACTTAGGCACTAGCATCTTATGTGACGCAAAACAAAATGACAGCATCAGCTTACAATCACCAGAAAATACAGGTACCCAAGCAGGCGAATTTTGCATCATTTGGCTCGGCCCAGAGTGGTCACTCGACCAAAGACCCGACGACGCCTTATCAACAACATTTGACTTAAATCTAACAGAAGACCTGCACATTGTAGGCGCAGCAAGCTTAAACCTGAAGCTAAAAAGCCAAACACTACACGCAAACCTAGCCGTAAGACTCAATGACATTCACCCTGACGGGCAAATCACTCGAGTCACTTATGGCATATTAAATTTATGTCATCGTGACAGCAATGAGCACCCTGAACCTCTACCCATAAATGAATGGCTAGACCTAAGCATAAACCTTGATGAAATTGCCTACAGTTTACCAAAAGGTCACCGTTTAAGACTTAGCATTTCTAGTTCTTACTACCCACTCATATGGCCCTCAGCTCAAAAAACAAGCTTAGCTTTAGACTTAGCAAACTGTAGCTTGAGCCTACCTTTGCTAAGCAAAAAAGCAAATCAAAACATTAGCTTTCTACCTTCAGAAACAGCCCCGCTAGCAGACATTGAAGAACTCGAGCCTGCTTTTAATAATCGCAGCATTACGCATGATGTAGTCACTAACACAACTACAACTCGCATTATTGATAATTACGGCAAAAATCTAATTAAACGGTATGACCTAATCACTAAAGAGCTCTGCGAAGAGACTTATAGCATTAGTGCCAATGACCCTTTGAGTGCAACTGCAAGTTGCTCATGGTTGCAAGGTTTAGAGCGAAAAGAGTGGCAAATTCATACCGAAACTAAAACCACACTATCTAGTGATAAAAACTATTTTTACATTAAGGCAAGCTTAAAAGCGTTTGAAAAAAACAATCTCGTCTATGAGAAGGAATGGCAAGAAAAAGTAAAAAGAAACTTTTTATGATCTTCTTTTTAAACTCAAATTCAAAAGTGAATATGCTAAATTTTCGGCTGAGGATATTCTAATAAACACCTTAGCTTTAAGCCTTGTCATTACATCCGCGTTTATTCATGCCACTTGGAATTTGTTTGCTAAGCGTGCAGGTGGGGGTGCTGCATTTGTTTGGTTATTTAGTGTGTGCACAAGCTTACTTTATGCACCTGTAGCTGCTTTTGTCTTTTACCAACAACGCCCTGAACTTGGCTTTTGGGCCTTTATATTTATTGCTGGTAGCGGCTTACTTCATATTGCTTACTTTGTTACTTTACAACGCGGCTATAGCGTGGGTGATTTATCGCTTATTTATCCTTTGGCTCGAGGTACTGGTCCGTTTCTATCAACCCTTTTGGCTATTCTTATCTTCAAAGAGAGACCCACTGCTCTAGCACTTGCAGGTGCTGCGCTTATCATTTTTAGTGTCTTTTTGTTAGCTGGTGGCACTCGGCTTTTTCAGGCTAGTCAGTCTTTAAAAACCCGTACTGCCATTCGTTATGGGCTTATGACGGGTTTTCTCATATCCATTTATACTCTATGGGATAGTTACGCTGTAGCTGTTCTGCTAATTCCACCCATTATTTTCGATTGGTCATCAAACTTACTTAGGTCACTCGCACTAACGCCAACAGCAGTAAACAATTGGGCTCAAGTAAAACAACACTGGCAAACTCATAAACTCGAGCTTTTTATGGTGGCGTTGCTTAGCCCTTTGTCTTATATTTTGGTACTCACTGCTTTATCTTTTTCTCCCGTAAGTTATATTGCACCTGCACGTGAATTGAGCATTTTAATTGGCGCTATTATGGGTGCAAGTTTACTTAAAGAAGGTGACGCTAAAAGACGTTTATTTGCAGCTTTTCTCATTGTGCTTGGCGTAGTATTTTTAGCTTTAGGCTAACTGGCTTATGGCATTTTTTGTTCATTAGGCAAGCATGGTTTTTAGCTTTTCCGCCCACAAATCAAAGGCTGTTCTTGTAGCTGGGCTTGTTCTACGTGCCTGCATACAGCCATGCACCAAGCCTTCGGCGTCATAGTGTTCAACCTTAATACCTGCATTGCGCAGTTGCTTTGTGTAACTAAAACCATCATCTCTAATAGGGTCTAGTTCTACCGTTAACACAAAAGCAGCTGGCAAGTTAGTGTAATTGCTTTCTAAAAGAGGCATAGCGTATTTATCTGCTTGTGCATTACCAAGGTAAGCTCGAGCATAGAAACTTAGTTCATCGCTTTTGAGTAAGGGAGCATCTGCTTGTTTTTCGTATGACTCAGAGTTTCGGCTTCCCCCTAAACCCGGATAAATGAGTAATTGTGCTTTAATCTCAGCTAAAGCTTGGTCACGACTTAGCAAACATATGGCAGCAGCAAGATTTCCACCTGCACTGTCACCAGAAACAGCTATGCGTTGAGGGTCAATTTTGAACTTAGTTGGGTTCGCCGTGAGTGCTTGCAGTACATCTCTGACATCATTAAGGGCGGCAGGATAACGATATTCTGGTGATAAGCGGTATTCAATTGAAATAATAGTCACGCCTGACAATGCCGCTAGCTCTGCAACCCAATCGTGATGCGTTTCAATATTGCCAACCACAAAACCACCACCATGCATAAACAAACAACAGGGCTGATTCTCTTGAGCACTCGAGCGGTAAATGCGTATAGGAACTTCATGGCCTTCTTTGGCTTTTATGCTTTCGTTAGTAATGCTTAGTGGTTCTGAAATGGGCTCAGCTAGCTTTGCTCGCATTTCGTTGTAGCGCTCACGCTGAAGGGGTACAGATTCATCACTAAGAGCTACCTCGTAGGCTTCACAAAATTCAACATAAGTTGCCATTTCAGGCTCGAGTTTGTTTTTCATTCTTTAGCATACCTAAATTTTTTATTTGCAGAGAAGGATTACAAAAAGCGAGAGAAAAATCCGTAGATTTTTCTCTCGCTTGGTTAACTTTTTTTAGTGTATAGCTAGCAAATTTAGCTATCTAGCCAGATAAATTCAGCAACACGGCCATTCATTAACTGACCTGACGGGTCTTTCACATAGCCTTTGACATCTGTAGAAATAGCATCTAAGAAGTCATTAAACATAGGGACCATGACGCCGCCGGTGTTGTGCAACAAGCCTTGCATTTGGGAATACATGTCTGCACGTTTGACATTGTCTAGCTCTCCCCTAGCTTGCAAAAGTAAGCTGTCAAAGTCATCATTAAAGAATCTAGTGTCATTCCAAGCAGCGTCGCTCTTATAAGCAACACTAAACATCTGATCTTGGGTGGGTCGTCCGCCCCAGTAACTAACACAGAAGGGTTGTACATTCCAAACTTCAGACCAGTAGCCATCAGCTGGTTCGCGCATAACCTGCAAGTCTATACCTGCTTGCTTACATGATTCTTGGTAAAGGGTAGCGGCATCGAGTGCGCCTGCAAAAGCTGCATCTGAAGCACGTAAGATGATAGGGCCACTATGACCTGATTGCTTATAGTGGAAAGCTGCTTTTTCTAAATCAAATTCTCGTTGTTCAATAGCATTTTCAAAGAGAGGGTAAGCTG
This sequence comes from uncultured bacterium, assembly GCA_964352605.1. Classification (GTDB taxonomy): domain Bacteria; phylum Deinococcota; class Deinococci; order Deinococcales; family Trueperaceae; genus JAHEBB01. The sequence goes on from CAYGTA010000202.1 coordinate 7,145, forward strand.
CATTGATTGGATGGTCATTACCAACACTACCGTAGCCCTGCAAAATTGTATCTACCATTTGCTGGCGATTCATTGCATATTTTAGTGCAAGTTGAACATCTGGCGCATCATATGGGTTTGTATCTACGTGCATAATAAATACATAGTGACCACGACCGGAAGCATTTTCAATCGAGAGGTTATTTGAGCGCTTTAAGAATTCTACTGCCTTAGGGTCTACTCGGTTGATTGCATGAACTTTACCTGTTTGTAAAGATGCTGTTCTCGCAGTAGGGTCAGTAATGACAAGCAATTCAAATGAATCAACATAAGGGCGACCATTTTGGTGGTAGTTGGGGTTGCGAACCATGTTATAACGCACACCATGTTCTACCGCCTCCATAATAAAGGGGCCGGTACCAATGCCATCATCCGTTGAGCCTTCAGGTTGAACAATGAGGTGATAATCTGACATGAAGTAAGGAAGGTCAGCATTCGGGCCTTCTAAAATGACTTCAATTTCGTAGTCACCATTTGCTTTAATATCAACAATGCCTTCCATTTGGCCAGCAGCACCAGACACTGAATCTTCACCACGATGACGGTTTAAAGAATAAATAACATCTGTAGAGGTCATGGTTTTACCATTATGGAATTCTACGCCTTGCTTAAGTTCAAAGATCCAGCGTTGCCCGCCATCTAGACCTTCCCAAGAACTAACAAGGTCTCCTTGAAGGGTGCCGTCTGGTGTTATTTCCATAAGAGTATTGCCATAGCTACCCCCTACAGTTGCAGGAACATCACTTGCATAAGATGTAGGATCAAGGCTATCAGTTGAACTACCGCCTTGCAGACCCGCCACAAAATGGCCACCATAAATAGGTTCTTGAGCTACAGCCATAGAACCAAGCATAGTTCCTGCTGAGGCAGCACCAATACCTAGTATTGAAGCAGCGCGAATGAAATCACGACGTGAAATCTGGCCACTCTCGTAGAGTTTCCTTAAGTCATTTTTAGTCATAGTTTGCTCCTAATTCTCTTACAAATGTAATCCCCGAAACTTCAAGTTAAGTAAAATCAAAAACTCGAGTTTTACCTACCAATCAGCTAAAAGTGCTCATTAAATTAGCTACTTTTATAAGGGGTTACCAGTAAGTTTCTCATCTAGAATACCTTATTGCTTTTACGATGACAATTAAAAAGCCTAATGAAGTCCTCATAAGACTATGTTCGCGAGTGGCATTATGAATAAGAAAAATTCGTTTTTAGCTAATAATCGAGCAGCTCAGCAGATAGCTTTTTTCAAATCAAAAGTAGCTTGTTAAGCCTTCTTCAAGGCAATACCACGCCCAGCTCGAGTGGGCAGCTTTAGGTTTTTTTGTT
>CAYGTA010000203.1:0-3262 GCA_964352605.1 uncultured bacterium
AGCTTTATTAGAGATGCTTTTAACTTAAGACCACGTGAGTACTGGTTTCCTAATATTCGTTCGCTAGGGGGCGCTATTAGCCTTCTCAGTTTAGCGTTTTACCCATATGTCTACTTGCTAGCTCGAGCTGCTTTTTTAGAGCAGTCAGGAACCATGCTTGAAGCGAGTCAGTGTTTGCGTTGTAACCCTTGGACGAGCTTCTTTAGGATTTCTTTACCACTCGCCAGACCAGCTATTGCTGCGGGCGTAGCGCTTGCCCTTATGGAAACCCTGAGTGACTTTGGCACGGTAGATTACTTTGGTATTCAAACCTTTACAACCGGTATTTACCGCACGTGGTTTGGCCTTGGGGAGCGTTTAGCAGCAGTGCAGTTATCTGCATGGTTACTGGTTTTTGTGTTGTTTTTACTCTTACTCGAGCGTGTTTCAAGGCAAACTTGGCAGCAGTCAAGTAAAGAACGCTTTCGTTCTTTGGTGAGTTATGACTTAAAAGGATGGCGTGCTAGCTTAGCAACCTTGGTTTGTTTGTTACCTATTATTCTGGGCTTTGTGCTACCTGCTGGCATTTTACTAGAAATGGCGCTTAGTCACGCTGCGAGATCATTTAATCCTGCCTTTTGGGGATTTGCGCGAAACAGCTTGTTTTTGGCTTCTATTACCGCAGTTATTGCCATTGCCATTGCGCTCATACTGGCATACGGTACCCGCATACGCCCTAACCTAATAAATCAAAGCTCGAGTCGTATTGCTTCTATGGGCTACGCGGTGCCGGGTAGTGTGATTGCTGTTAGTGTTCTTATTAGCTTTGGGTGGCTAGACGAGCAACTTAATAACTTGTCACTAGGTCTTTTTAATCATTCTTTAGGCTTATTGCTTAGCGGTACGATTGTAGGACTTATTTTTGCTTATCTGGTTAGGTTTTTAACGGCTTCGTTTAATACTATTGAGGCGGGTTTAAAAACAATTACGAGTAGTATGGACGCTGCTGCTAGAAGCTTAGGGCATAATTCTATGAGTAGGCTTATCAATGTACATATTCCTTTACTGAGAAGTAGCCTCATGACGGCAGCCATACTTGTTTTTGTTGATGTTATAAAGGAATTACCCGCCACGCTTATTGTAAGACCTTTTAATCTTGATACTTTAGCGGTACGTGTTTATCGTCTAGCGTCAGATGAGCGTTTGGTAGAGGCATCTGGCGGAGCACTTGCCATTGTTGTGGTTGGTATTTTGCCAGTCATATTGCTTAGTTTAGCTATTTCCAGCGGCCGCTCTAGCAGCCATTAATTCAGCAAAGTTAATACTGTCAGAAACAGTAACATCTAAATCTCTTAAAAGACCATCATCAAGGCTATAAATCCAAGCATGAACAGCTAGGGTATGCCCTTTGCGCCAAGCCTCTTGAATGATATTTGTTCTGCAAACATTCTTAGCTTGCTGTATAACATTTAGTTCACATAACTTATCAAATGCATCAGCTTTGCTTAAGCCAGCTAACTTAGCATGTTCATAGTTAGCAACATCTTGGATATTTCTAAGCCAATTGTCAATTAAGCCTAGAGGTTTGGCTTCCATTGCAGCCTTGACACCGCCACAACCATAGTGCCCACAAACAATAATATGTTTCACCTTTAAAACTTCAACAGCATATTGAATGACCGAAAGGCAATTCATATCTGTATGCACTACAACGTTACCTACATTCCTATGAACAAAAACTTGACCAGGTACTAAGTCAATAATCTGATTTGCAGGAACACGACTGTCAGCACAACCGATCCATAAATACTCAGGGTTTTGCTGTTTAGATAAAAGCTCAAAAAATTCTGGGCTTTCTTGTGTTATTTTTTCTGCCCAATGCTTGTTCTTATTTAAAAGATGCTTCAGTGATGTCACAGCGTTAACCTATCACAAAGACTTCATTTAGATTAGATTTTATGAAATGGAAATATCTCTAATGATAGCCTTAAGTGCCTGAGAGCCTTTAACCAAAGATGGACTTGCGTAAGCCAAGAAAGATGCATCTACACAAAAAACTTGCCTTTGCTTAACGGCTTTAAGATCCTGCAAAGAGGCTTTCTCAAGAATAAGATTAGCCTGATAATCATTTGCTTTTAGATGCTGCAAAGACAAAATAATGATATCAGGATTCATAAATGCAATAGCATCATCCTCTAAAACAACCCACTTTTTACGCGTTAAAGCTAAAGCATTGTTAGCACCAGCTAGAGCAAGCATATCGTTGACCCAATGATACTTAGCAGGCGCAACTAAAGGCGCATGATTCAATAAAACCAAGACCTTAGGTTTAGCTTTAAGATACTGCTGAGGCTTCAACTCAGAGCGCATACTTGCAATCACTTCCTCAGCACGCTCAGCTACCCCCAAAGCATGACCAATCACACGAATATCTTTCAAAACATCCTCTAAACTAAGTGCCTCAGTTATAAGAAACTCGAGTCCTGACGCTTCTAAACTATCTATGATTTCTGGGTCTTCTGATTCACTTAAAGACATAATGACCAAATCAGGGTCTAAGTCATAAAGCTCATCGAGATCAAAAGGCTCGAGTCTGGGTAAGTCTTCTAGGTCAGTACTTGCTTTATCTGGACCTGCATGAATAGCTACCAAATACTCTTGGCACCCTAAAGCAATTATGATTTCTGTGGTAGATAAAGCTAAAGAAACAATTTGCATGTTTCATAGCATAGCCTTTAAGCTGTCAGTAATGGAGGCGTTTAAAAGATTGTGTGCACAGTTGTTTAAAAGAAAGTCTTGAATTATCAGCGAGTTCTTATAAGTATCTTAATATCAAAAAATCAATTGTTCTTCGACTATGTCGGCTTTGGGTCACACTTTAACAATAAGCGTTTTTTCAAACATCGCTTAAATGAATTGTCTATACTAAAGACTAAGAAACTATTGCTCGAAATTGGAACACGCTATGCATCGACTTTTACCCCAGTTTATTCTTGAAAAGTACAAGAATAAAGACCAATCCGGATCAATTATGGCAATCAGCCTGTTTATTGATATTGCTGGTTTTAGTAGCCTGACAGATCAACTCATGAGTAAAGGGCCAGAAGGTTCAGAAAAACTTGCTGAAACCATGCGCTCTGTCTTTACCCCCTTAATTAACACAATCTATCACTATGACGGTTTCGTAGCTACTTTAGCAGGTGACGCCATCAACGCCATCTTTGTACACGAAAACAATGACGCAATAAACAACGCACTCGAGTGTGTCAGTCATATGCCTTTT
>CAYGTA010000203.1:3362-6694 GCA_964352605.1 uncultured bacterium
TTTATAGGCTCGAGTTTTCGTGAAGAGTACACTTGTTACGGTCGGGGGGTTAATTTAGCAGCTCGACTTATGGTTGATGCGCCTCGTGGAGAAGTCTGGCTAGATGAAGAAATAGCGAAACGGGTCGAAAGCCGCTTTGATGTGGAACAAGAGGGTGAATTTGAGTTTAAGGGGTTCTCAGCTAAAGAAAAGGTGTTTGTTCTTTATGAACGAAAAGAAGAAAGTGAAAGCTTTTTTGAGGGTGGCTTGCTTGGGCGTGAGGAAGAGTTAAAAATCTTAGAGACGTTCATTCAACCTATTTTTGAGAATCAGTATGCGGGTAACTTAGTTGTTACGGGTGAGGCTGGTATAGGTAAAAGTCATTTACTAAAGGGCTTAGAAGATTCAGAACTTGCGAAAGATTCTTTATGGTTGAGTTGCCAGACAAATCAGATTTTAATAAGTTCGTTAAATCCCTTTACTTATATATTAAAAAAATACTTTGGTACTAGTGATAGCCAAGGAGAAAATCGCAACAAAAGAAACTTCAATCGTAAGTTAAATAATCTAATAGATAGCTGTGCAGACCCTGAGTTGGCAGATGAGTTAGATAGAACCCAATCCTTTCTTGGAGCGCTTTTAGGGCTCAAGTGGCCAGATTCTTTATATGAGCAGCTCGAGCCAAAATCAAGATTAGAAAACAGCTTCCTTGCCCTTATTGCTTTTTTTCAAACACTTAGTTTAGAGCAACCCCTTGTTCTTCTGGTTGAAGATGTCCACTGGTTAGATAGTGACAGTAAAACTTTCTTGCTTAGACTACAACGTGTATTGAACTCGAGTGAGGAAAGCTTTGCGATTGCAGTTTTGCTAACTGCAAGACCTACTGAGAATGCACTACCTGAAGCATTGAACTATGAAATTCTTGAGCTTAATGAACTTAACCTAACAAATATTCAGTCATTAATTACCAATTCACTTGGTAATGCTTCAGAGGAGCTAATTAATCTGGTTTTTGAGCGTTCGCAAGGCAATCCTTTTTTTGCAGAGCAAATCATTCGCTATTTACAAGAAGAAAATCAAGTTGACTTAAAAGATGACATATGGCAACTTAGCCCTAATCAAAAGAAGAAAGCATTGCCGCTTGATGTTAGAAGCGTGCTCATTGCCCGCATTGATCGTTTAAGCCAAGATATAAAAGAACTGGTACAAACGGCTTCTATTTTAGGTCGCGAGTTTGAGGTTCAACTTTTAAGTCAAATTATGCAATCAGATGACCTAAGTCTAAAACTGAATGAGGCAGAAAAAGCTGCGGTGTGGACATCTTTAAGTGAGTTGCGTTATCTTTTTAAACATGCCTTACTGCGTGATGCTGCTTATGACATGCAGCTTGTGAGTAGACGCAAAGCTCTACATAAATTGTCTGTTGAAGCGCTGGAAAATGTGTACAAGCATGATTTAGAAAATCACTACGCAGAACTTGCGTATCATAGTGAACAAGCCCAACTTACTGAAAAGGCTAAACGCTATCTTGAGCTGGCGGGTGATAGTGCTAAAGATGCTTATCAAAATGAACAAGCGATTGACTTTTTTAGCAGAGCTTTAGCACTCAGTTCAAAAAATGATCAACGAAGTCAGTTTGAACTTAAGCTAAAGCGCGAATCTGTTTATGGTTTGTTAGGTCAGCGCAACGTGCAGCTAGTAGAGCTAGAGGACTTAGAAGAGCTTGCTAATGGCCTTGATAAGGATGCCCTTATTAGAGTGCTTTTAAGAAAAGCTGATTACTTCTATTGGCGTTCTTTTTATGACAAGGTAATACAAATAGCTAATCAAGTCATTGAATTTTGTAATACAGAAGATGATCTATTATTTTTATTTAAGAGCCATATTCTTTTGGCACGTGCTTATGGTTTTTATGATAATGGTTCTGAAAGATCAAAAGTCAAAACGCACACTATGCTGGCAGTTAGTTATGCTGAGCAATTAAAAGATGACGAAATTATAGCAGAGAGCCTCTTGTGGCTTGGCTATTCTAATCGCTACCACAACGATGAAAAAGCAAAACACTATTTCGAAGAAGCCCTAGTAGCCACCAAAAATATATTGACTAAATCGAGTCTTTACAATCGGCTAGGTTCAATAGCGCGTAGAGAAAAAGATTTTGATAAGGCTAAAGAGCACTACCAAGAAGCTTTAAAGCTTACGCGAAAAACAGGTAGTCGTCGGGCTTACGGTTTGACGCTTTATAGCTTTGCGCTGCTTCATAACGATATGCATGACTATGATCAGGCAGAAGATTTCTTTCTACAAGCAGCAAGAGTAGGTGATGAGATTGATAGTAAGTTGGCCGACGATGGGGTTTGGCTTGCTGCTGCGATGGTTGCAAACAAAGGGCAGCTTAAAAACGCGCAAAGAAGATTAATAGAAGTCTATAAAAATAGATTTGACAAGGGTGCAGCCTCAAATTTATTTGTTTTGAACTTCATAGCTATCACTGCTAAGCGCTTAGGTGATTTACAGCAAGCAGAAGATTATACTAAGCAATACCTTGAAGCATTACGGCAACGATTTTCTTATGATGAAATTCACGCTCGAATTGACTTAGGAATGATTTATTTTGAATTATCTAAGCTTCAAGCGTCTACTGAAGAGTTGCTTAAAGCACAAGCCTTGCTAGGAAAGCCTGAACAGTTAGAAACTTTTGCATCTGCGACTATAGAAAACTTAGATCTGCTAGAGGCAGCTGTGAAAGTGGGTCTAGCAAGTATAGCTCTGGAGCAACAACATAAAGAAAACGCTCATGAGCTCATGGATGAAGCTGTAAAGATACTGGCTAAGTATGAGACACTGAGTTATCTAGTAGATGATTTCAATTATCCATACAGTCAGCTTTTTTACCAAGCTTACATCGTATTAAAAGCATTAAATCGACCCGAAGCAAGTCAGGTTCTAGACGAAGCTTATAAGCGCATTATGGAACTAAGTCAAAAAATTGGCAAAACCGAAGAAGCACAAAAACAAGTTTGGATAGAAGACAGATTTAGGCTAGGTATTGTTGAGGCGTGGCAAGCTGAGAATCTTTAGACTTAATTTTGCCTGACGCTTGACTAGAATATAGACAGCGTTTCTGCAATAATCAGTAGCTTTTAACGCTTATGAAATAAGGTAGACTTTGTGTTTTCAACTTTTCTTCAACAGCTCAACCCTAAATTTTTAATTCCTAATCTTACCGCTGGCATTGTCATTGGGCTTATAAACCTAGCACTCACAATTTCTTACGCAGCTATTATTTTTACAGGTGAACTGAGTCCTTTTCTGGGTTCAGGAATAGGCATAGCCTTAATGAGTTCTTTTGC
>CAYGTA010000203.1:6794-8488 GCA_964352605.1 uncultured bacterium
CTTATGACCAACCAACAGATTGACCTAAGCAATTTACTGGACCTCTTTAGCTTTCAGGCTCTGAGTCGATGGTGGTTTGGTGCGTTTCTAGGCATTTTTATGATTGCAATAACCGCTCGAGTTAAGCATGCGCTTACCATTCCTTTAACTTTAGTGGGTGCTACGTGCTTATTCTTTTTAGCCATGCTTGTTTCAGGTGCAAGTATTTCAGACTGGCAAAATGCAGGGTTTTTCTTAGGCCCTTTTCCAGATCAAGGCTTATGGCGACCTATAAGTTTGGCTGATTTGGCAACAGTTAAGTGGGGTTTGGTCTTTTCGCAGGCTGCGCAAGCTGCCACGATTGTGATTAGTTGTTTAATTGCATTGCTCTTAAATGCCACAGGGGTTGAGTTATCACTTAAGCAAGACATTGACTTAAATAAAGAACTAAGGGTAAGCGGTTGGGGCAACATGCTGGTGGGCTTACTTGGTGGTGTTGCGGGCTACTTGCTTATTTCTGATACGGTGCTTAACCATAAGATTGGTACAGGTAGTAGGGTTGGTGCAGTCATAGCTTCACTGGTTTGCCTGCTTGCTTTAATTGTTGGAGCTAGTTTTTTAGCTTTTTTCCCTAAGCCTATTGTGGGTGGCTTACTTATGTACTTGGGCTTAGGGTTTTTATATGACTGGCTGTTCAAGAGCTTTTACAGCCTAAGCAAACTCGAGTATGCCATTATCTTGCTTATCTTAGCTGTTATTATTTCAGTGGGTTTTTTGGAGGGCATTGGGGTAGGCTTAGTTGCTGCGGTTGTCTTGTTTATTGTTAGTTACAGCCGAACATCGGTCATTAAACATGAGTTGTCAGGTACTACGATGCGTAGTCGTGTAAGCAGAAGTTTTAAGGATCAAAGTTATCTTGATTCTCGTGGTGAAGAAAGCTATATTTTGCAGCTTCAAGGCTACTTGTTTTTTGGTACGGCTAACTCTTTACTTGAAAAAATTAAAGTTAAGATAGAGCAAAGCCCTGCCTTAAAGTTTATAATTTTAGATTTTGAGCAGGTGAACGGTTTAGATGCAACAGCTTTATCTAGCTTCTCAAAAATGATTCAGCTTGCAGAAAAAACACACATTCGCTTAGTGCTTAGCGCTTTATCTGAAAATCTAAAAAAACCCTTTGAGTCTTTAACTAAAGACAACGAGAAGATACTTAGTTTGTTTAGTCGTCTTGACTATGCCCTTGAAGATTGTGAAGAAGCGGTACTTAAATCAAACCGTGAGCCTGAAACAAGCTACGGTTTACAAGAACGCTTTTTAAGCTTAGAGCCAGACAAGGCTAAGCTTGCTAAGCTACTGAGCTACTTCGAAAAGCTCGAGTATCAACAGGGGGATTATCTTATGAAACAAGGAGATAATGCAGATACGCTCTTTTTTATTGAGTCAGGGCAAGTGACTGCCGTTTCAGAAGATTTAGCGAATCCTATTCGTTTTGAAACCATGCGGGGGGGAAGTGTTGTGGGTGAACTTGGCTTTTATACAGGTGAGAAGCGTTCTGCTTCTGTGCTCGCAGATGAAATGACAACTGCCTATAGGTTGACACAAGCTAAGCTTGAGCAAATGACGCTAGAAGACCCCAGTGCTGCTGCGTTGTTTCATACATTTAACATGAAGCTTTTAGCAGGAAGAACGACTCATTTGATGAATGTTGTAACTGCATT
>CAYGTA010000204.1:0-2397 GCA_964352605.1 uncultured bacterium
ACTAGAGACATCTAAGCTTAAAACCTACGAATCAAGCGTCATTTCACTCAGCAGCACTGCCCACTGCGCACCATGCATATCTCTATCAAAACGACTACCCTGAATGACAGGTCGAGGCATGCTGAACTTAACAACATGTAAAGCTTCAATATCAAAACGCTTCATGGTTTCTAAAGGCTGCTTAAACAGCTCAGCTACACGCTCTGTAGATAATGAAGCAACAACCTGTTTAAAAGCTTTTTGCGAACCACAAAAAATATCAATCGTCACCCAAAAGGGCCCTGCATTTTTAGAACGAACTTTTACAACCACATCAGCTAACTTAGACATTTCAAATCACATCCACTTTAAGCTTAAAAGCGTCCATGGGGTCACTCAGCTCTAAAACATGATTCAAGCAAAACTCATACAGCGCACCCCTATCAGTCTGCGCTGGCGAATACGGAAACGCAAAAGTAGGCAACTCCTCATCTTTCGTTAAAGGATAATGCAGCACAAACGGATTAATAAGCTTAGCAATCTCACTTGCCAGCTCTTGACTAGCTGCCGTAATAAGACCCAACACGCCCACCTCAGCAGGCTGCGAAAGCTTTGACTCTAAAGCACCCAAAGCCGAATCAACCCCCAAAAGACGAAACTCGAGTGTGTAGTCAGTGCTTGTAAGATTCATTCGTTTTTGAATATCTGCCTCTAAAAAACACGTTAATTTTTGTAGCCACTCTTTGGCATGTAAGACATACCGTTCATCTCGTAAAATAGCCATAATAGTACTCTGATAACCTGCTACCTTAGCGCCCTCAAGCTTAACCGTATAAGGCTTTGTCTCATGCCAACTCGAGCCTGTCACACGAACCCGTTTTTCATCTAACGCTTCATAATGCGCTTTTCTAACATCAAGATAGCCCCCTGGTTCATAAAGCATAAAAGGATCAGAATTCTCGTAAAGCATATGCGCAGAAACCGAATGTGGCGTACAACGAGCACCTGTAGCTAAAGGCTCAACCATGAACCCTTGCGCATCAAAAGAAACCATAATCACACCACTTGTCGGATTAGTAGAACAAAGCGCACCACACTCTGCAATTTTGGCACCGTGCCACACGGCACCCGCATGGCAGCCCTTCATAAGCGGCAAGGCAGAAATAACCGCAGTGTCTGTCGTACGACCCGCCAGTACAATATCTGCACCCAAATTAAGCGCAGCCTGAATTTGCTCAGCACCCGCAAGCGCAACAATGTTAGAACACTCCGCCAACCCCTCAGCAGAAAGTTCAGGTGCCGCCTCCAAAGCAGACAAACGCCCCGCCTCAAACGCAGTAAGCATAAGCTCAGCTGACTGACTCGAGTACAGCCTTGCTACCTTAAGCGTATGACCTAACTCAGCGGCCAATTCACGAGTAATTTCAAACATCCAATCAACCGCACTATTTGTACCGCAAGTGCCACAAGAACCAATAACCAAAGGAACACTCGCTTGCGCTCTAGCTTGCATAAGTTCACGCCACTCAGACTTGGTAGAAGCCCGCGAGTACTTGGATTCACCTACCCCTAAATAAAACGGCCCACTATCCGTAGAACCACCATCAATACAAATAATGTCAGGCTTAAGCGCAAGCCCACGCTGCAAAGCCTCACTGTCAAACCCAAGCCCTAAAACACCCGACGGAACCAACACTTTTATAGCCATATAACTATAAGCCTAATGTGTCACAAACAATAAGTAAAGTAAAACCGTAAGCAAGCAACTTGCAAATTACCTCAAAGCAAGTAAAGCTAAACACATGGAAACCATAACTATTTATTTTGATTACCTTTGCCCCTACGCAAAACGCGGCATGGAACTCGCCAGCATGATTCAAGAACCCCTAAATTTAAACTTCAACTGGAAGCACTACAGCTTAGCGCAAGGCAACTACAAAGGAAATGATGACTGGCAACTCTGGCAGGATAAACTCGATGAAAACTCCAGAAATGGCAGCAAAGGCTTGCTTCCTTTCTTAGCATCTTACGCGGCAGAACAACAAAACGATGATTACAAAAATTTTCGTTTAAAAATGTTCCAAAATTACCACGATAAAAGTCAAGCCTACACCCAAGAAAACCTAGTCAAACTAGCAGAAGCAAGCGGCCTAAACAAAGACCAATTCGAAAAAGACCTACACAGCCAAGCAGCCAGAGACACACTCGAGCAACAACACAATGAAGCTTTATGTAAAGACATAAGCGCAACCCCCACCTTTTACTTTGATAGTGGCGCAGCAGCTTACTTCAGATTCAAAACCCTACCCCAAAGCACCGAAAAAGCTACAAAGTTCTTTCTTGACTACCGCAACATGATAGAAAGCTACCCTGACTTAGAAACCATAAGACGACCCTACAAACGCAAATAACTCGAGC
>CAYGTA010000204.1:2497-8473 GCA_964352605.1 uncultured bacterium
CTCAACAACATGCTCAACTAAATCGTCCGGCTTCATGCCAGCACGCTCATAAGGCAAAACATAAATCGTGCCATTCTCAACAGACATATCATCAAGCGCACACCAGCAAGACAAATAAGGCTTATGGTAATGCCCTATATAACCAGAATCCTGATGCCAAGCAAACTTAGTACCCACATCCGCAGCCTTAACAACATACTGCTCATTAAACAAGTAAGCATTATCACCCAACGTAGCCTTACAAATATCAGCCATAAGCCCACTAAACAAAAACTCAGTAATAATGCTACTCTCACCCCCACGATTACTAATAAAATAACGCTGCTTATAATGACTAATACCTATAGACTTAAGCCCCTTAGCTTCCATCTCAGCATCATAAGCATTAACGTAACGCTCACACTCAGACCTAAGCCCCTCAAGCTGCGCTGAAGACATAACACCCTCAAGCACAAAATAACCCTGCTGCTTATACTGCTCAACCTGATCCTTAGTAATATTCATGTTGTCACCCTAAAAAAAGTATAACACTCGAGCATAAACCACCCTAAAACCCTAATCTGCTAAACACTCGAGCTTTAAACATCTATAAGGTAAGCTCTACTCAATCGCTACCTACACCCTTTCAAGTCAATAGTAAGAAAGGCACTTTGTGAACCCCTTAAAAAGAACATCACTAGTTCTCGCTATAGCCTTACTAAGCCTAAGCTTACAAGCATGCAGCAACAATGGCTGCAGAGGCTGGACACCCGTTAAAAGCTACGAACAAAGCAAAAACCTAACATGCCTATACCGCGTTCAACCAGGCACCCTAAGCGGCACAGATGAAAGCACTCGAGTAGTCAAGTTCTCACACGACAGCCAAAGCCTCTACACCCTAACCACCGCAAGCCATCTACAAGAATGGAACGCAAACACAGGCGAAGAACTAACAGGCTGCCAAAGCAACTGCCCCACAGCACGGGCAGAACCAGACGCACGCATACACCTAAACCAAGAACTCGGCTACATAGGCTTCAGCAGCTATGGCAGTATATACAACAGCACCACAGCCCAAAACCCAATCATAGAATCCTACACAAACCCCATAACCTACCTAGAAAACCTAGACGTCTACGCAATCGCAGACAAAGAACAAAACACCATACTCATACACCACAGAAAAACAGGCCAACTCATCACCCAACAACCCCTCAACCAAACCCCAAGCCATATAAGCGCAGGAAAAAATTCCTACGCAACCGCCCTAACAGACAACAGCATCACCCTATGGCCACTCAACGAACAAACCAAACTCACCACACTAAAAGGCCACACAAGCAACATAATCACCATGCAATACAGCGACGACGGCAACCTAATAGCCACAGCCGACAACCAAGGCAACATAATAATATGGAACACAAAAGACGGCACCCAGCAACAACAACTCCAAATACCAGTATCACAAGTCATACCCAGCATAAAACTAGATATACACCCAAACAACCAACTCATAGTCACCGATGGAAGTGACGATAACGTAACCCTCTGGTCAATCAAAACAGGCGAAATAATTGCCCAAATAAAATCAAAAGGCATACTCACACTAGACATATCACCCGACGGAACAAAACTCGCACTCGGCAAAGTCTACTCAGGAACCGTAAGCACCAGCACAAGAGTAAACGAACAAAGAAACACCCTAAACAGTGGAGTCACACTCATAATTGATATATCAGGCATACAGCCCTAAACTCGAGTTTTTCAAACGAGTTCACATCATCCTTTATCCGTGCAGCTTTCTGAAGCCAGCAAATGACTATTAGTAAACTTGCTTAACTTTCCCATCAGATTCAAGGAAAAGCACCAGATCATTACTCAAGCCAAACAATCATTTCTCATAGCAACTCATACCCAAAAGCCCTATGCTCTAAACATGAAAAACCTAGCCTAATTAAGCCTAAGTATTTTACTTAGTAGCTGCGCCTTAAGCATCAGCACACCTACACCCACTACAACCAACATAAATGCAAACATAAGCTAAAGAGGACTGCAAACAAAACGGCTGGCAAAGCTTACGAACAAAAGAAGGACAAAACTTTAACAATCAAGGAGAATGCGTAAGCTACTACAACAACTAAAAACTCAGCTAAAACCCTATGTACACTTAGGCAATTCACTAAATCTGGATTAACTTTTATTTTTTACTTTGCAGTCTAATCAACTTGGCTTTCCTTCCTCTCTCATTGTTTTCGTGTACACTTAAGTCAAATGATTGAACTGAGTACAAAATTATGAATAAGTCTGTTGTGTTGGTTGATGGTGTCCGTACGCCCTTTATGCGTTCGGGTTCTGAGTTTGTTGATTTGATTAGTTATGACTTGACGCGTGAAGTGTTGAAAGGCATTTTGTTGCGTAATAGTCTTAGCGGTAATCATGTTAATGCGGTTGTTATGGGCGCAGTTGTGCCTAATACAAGTACGCCTAATGTTGCTCGTGATGGTGCTTTGGCTGCGGGTATTCCTAATAGCGTACCTGCGCATACGGTTTCTATGGCGTGTATTAGTAGTAATAAGGCCATTGCTGAGGGTATAAACTCTATTTTGTTAGGTCATGCGGATGTTGTGCTTGCAGGTGGCGTTGAAGTTCTTAGTGACGTGCCTGTCGGGTTTCGTAAGGAAGTTCGTAAGAAATTCTTTGAGTCACGTAAGTACAAAAGCCCATTAGAGTTTCGTAAATTTTTGCAGGGAGTTAAGCCGAGTGATTTGTTTCCTGTTGCGCCTGCCATTGCGGAGTTTACAACTGAGGAGGTTATGGGTGAGAGTGCAGATAAGCTTGCTGCTGCGTTTGGAGTTTCTCGTGAAGCGCAGGATGCGTTTGCGTTGCGTAGTCATTTGAATGCAGCTGAGGCAACTGCGGCAGGTAAGCTAGATGATCAGATTATGCCAACGGCAGTGCCACCTAAATTTAAGGCGTTAACGGCTGATAATACCTTTCGGGCAGATTCATCGCTGGAGGCATTAGCGAAGTTGAAGCCTGTGTTTGTGAAGCCGTTTGGTACGGTTACGGCGGGTAATTCGAGTCCTTTAACAGATGGTGCTGCAGTGTCTTTACTTATGTCTGAAGAGAAGGCTAGTGAGATGGGGTTTGCAGCTAAGGCGTTTTTACGTGATTATGTTTTTGTGGCGCAAGATCCAAAAGATGAGCTGTTGTTGGGGCCTGCGTATGCTACGCCTAAGCTTTTGGAGCGTAATGGCTTGAAGTTTGAAGATATCGATGTGATTGAGATTCATGAGGCGTTTGCAGGTCAGGTTTTGGCTGTTTTGGCTGCACTCGAGTCTGATTTGTTTGCTAAGACTAAGTTGGGCTTGTCTAAGGCGTTTGCGAGTGTTGATATGGCTAAGATTAATACTTGGGGTGGGTCGTTGTCGTTGGGGCATCCGTTTGGTGCGACGGGTTCTAGATTAGTGAATCAGGCTGCAGCGCGCCTTAAAGATGAGGATGGCAAGTTTGCGCTTGTGACGGCTTGTGCTGCGGGTGGTTTGGGTCATGCCATGTTGATTGAGAGGGCTTGAGGTATGTCTAGCTTTTTTGATTTACAAGTTAAGGATGGCGTTCTTGTTATTGGGCTGAATATGCCTGAGAGTAACGTGAATGTTCTTAAACAGGCGGTGTTTACTGAGTTTACAACTGTTTTAGATCAGCTCGAGAATGATGCTGAGCTTAAAGCTGCTGTTTTGATGAGTCGCAAGAAAGATAGTTTTGTTGTTGGGGCGGATATTAATGAGTTTGCGGAGTTTGAGTCAGTTGAGCAGGTAACTTCGCTTATTAGTGAAGGTCATGCGTTGTTTAATCGTTTGGAGAAGCTAAAGAAGCCTGTGGTTGCTGCGATTCATGGGGCTTGTGTGGGGGGTGGCCTTGAGCTTGTTATGGCTTGTCATTATCGTTTGGCGAGTGAGCATAAACGCACGGTCTTTGCTCTGCCTGAAGTGAATTTGGGTCTTTTGCCGGGGCTTGGCGGTACGCAACGTTTACCGCGTTTGGTGGGTCTTCAAAAGGGTTTAGAGCTTATTTTGGCAGGTAAAAATGTTTATGCGAAACCTGCTTACAAAATGGGTATTGTTGATGCACTCATTCATGCTCAGGGTCTTGAGGATGCTGCGGTTCGGGCAGCTTTAGGTCTTGTAGATGGCAGCGTGAAGCGCCGTGAACGCAAACTAAAAGCGCAAGATCGCTTGCTTGAAACTACGCCTTTGAATCGTATAGTTTACTCTAAAGCTGCTGAGAGTGTTGAGGCGCGCACACGTGGTAATTATCCTGCTCCTGAAAAAATTATTCATGCCATTCGAACGGGCTTAGACAAAGGTTTAAAAGCTGGCTTTAAAGCCGAAGCGCAAGGTTTTGCTGAGCTGGTTTTTACACCCGAATCAAAAGCTTTACGGCATTTGTTTTTTGCTAAGGGTGCCAGTGAAAAAAATCCTTTTAAAGACAAAGGGAAAGACGTAAGCAGCGTAGGCATTTTAGGTGCTGGGCTTATGGGTAGCGGCATAGCGCAAGTAAGTGCCCAAAATGGCTTTGATGTTTTACTTAAAGACATGAAACTCGAGTTTGCCGCGAAGGGCAAGGCTGCCATTTATAAGGATGTCTCTAAGCGGGTGCGTAAAGGCATGACTGCATTTGAGCGTGATGTCATTTTAGAGCGTGTCACCCCAACAGAGTCTTACGATTTGTTTCCTAGTGTAGGCATTACCATTGAAGCGGTTTTAGAGAAGCTTGAAGTGAAACAAGCTGTCTTAAAAGATGTTGAAGAGGCGACTTCTCGTTGGCATGTCTTTGCAACTAATACGTCTAGCATTCCGATTCATAAAATTGCTGAGACAGCTAGGCGACCAACTGCCGTTTTGGGTATGCATTACTTCTCCCCTGTACCTAAAATGCCTCTCCTTGAAATTATTAAGACGGATAAAACAGCAGATTGGGCGCTTGCTACTGCCATTGATGTGGGGCTTAAGCAAAAGAAAACCATTATTGTTGTGGGTGATAAACCTGGTTTTTATGCAAATCGTATTTTGGCACCTTATATGAATGAAGCGCTTCTACTTTTAAAAGAGGGTGCAGATATTAAAGTACTTGATAATGCCATGCGTGACTTTGGTTTTCCGGTTGGGCCTCTTAAACTTATTGATGAAGTTGGTATTGATGTGGGTTCACATGTTACTGGCGTTATGGAGCCGTTATTTGCTGAGCGTGACATTGAGCTTATGAAACTAGATATTCAAGATGAGTCTTTAAAAGGTCGCAAGTCAGGTAAAGGCTTTTATATATACGAGAAAGGTAAATCTAAAGACGTTAATAAGGGTATTTATAAGTATTTTGGTGGTGAGGAACGCAAAAGCATTGCTGCTAAAGACATTCAAGAACGCTTGTTCTTAGCTATGCTTAACGAAGCTGTTTTTACTTTACAAGAGGCTGTTATTGAAAGCCCTAAAGATGGTGATGTGGGTGCTGTATTTGGTATTGGCTTTCCGCCTTTTTTGGGTGGCCCTTTCTTTTATATGGATGAGCAGGGTACTGAGAGCATTCTGGCGCGCCTTAGAACGTTAGAAGAGAAGCATGGTTCACGCTTTAAACCTGCTGATTTGCTTATTGAGAAAGCTGAGCAAGGAACTAAATTTTATAGTTAATTCATTTTTAAGAAGCTTTAAAGACGGATGCTTACGACCAGCATCCGTCTTTTTCTACCTAACAGCCTTTGCGCTACAATGCATTATGGATACAGAAACATTCAAAACACAGCCTTTAAATGAAGACTCATCAAACGCACTTCAAGCCCTCTGGCATGACGCCCAAAACAACTGGAACGCAGCACACGACGCCCTGCAAGATGACTCGAGCTTAGAGGGAAACTGGGTGCATGCCTACCTGCACCGCAAAGAAGGCGATGAACCTAACGCACGCTACTGGTACAGACTGGCACAAAAACCCTTCCCAAGT
>CAYGTA010000205.1:0-8468 GCA_964352605.1 uncultured bacterium
CCAATCAAGCAGTTAACTGGCAGCAGCCAGATGGTTTAAGTTGGCATGACTGGTTGCGTTCAGGGCTGATTGATGACCCAAACGCAACTGTTAGTGGCTGGCGCAAAAAGCTTACTGACAATCATGACATTGATACGATATTTAAAGCATGTGAAGACCGCATTGAAAACTTACTACCCTATTGCCCAGAAAGACGTGATCTCATCCATGGGGATTTACTTCACCAGAATGTACTCATAACAGAAGATGCAAAGCGCATTACTGCGATTTTCTCATGGAAATGCTCTGTATGTGGGGACTTCTTATTTGATATTGCTTGGTGCACAGTCTGGGGACCCTGGCATCCTGGTATAGAAGCAGCAAATCTTTGGCAACGAACTTTACAAGCTAACGATCTAAATGAAACTGACTTACTCAACGCGCCACTAAGGCATCACTGCTACGAACTACAAATTGCAGCATCTCACTTTGCATGGAACATCTGGACAGGCAATGAGCAAGCTCTAACTGAAGTCGCCACAAGAGCAGAAGCCATCCTTCAACGAGGGCCTTTGACAACCTAGGTATAAAGATTTGCATTCAAGATGCAACAAGTGACCCATAAAGCTATCAATTTAATAAATCAGAACCTATACACTCAACTTAAGGCCATGGAAGCTTTAATTATAGTTTTGCCTATAAAATACAGACTTCAATGAAAGAAGATGGGATTCGTCACCGCCCATAACTCGTTGTTATCATCACGCAATTCAGCGGTACACCATTTACCTTGATTTGCTAATAATGACCAAATTACATTTGACTTGTCTTGACAGGAGCTTTCTTTATAAACCTTTCCGTCCACAATTAACCGCATTTTTGTAGCTGGCGATACATTTCGCCAAGAAATTGTCAGCCTCGTGGTTTCATTTGCTAGTGAATCGCCCATCATACCTCTTTCACCAGATTGACTTTCTGCATCTAACAAAAGTTCTGGACCCCCAGTTATGTAGCTGTGCCCTTGCTTAAGAGCAGCCAGAATACCTTTTTCAGTAAATGATTCAGCATAAACACAATTTACAGCACCCCGGGCATTATCTTTCGGCCTTGAGTGCATGTCAGTGCCAGAGGTAGCCACCAATTTATGGCCTTCATTAAGCCAACTATAAAAAAGCTGAAGAGCCTCTTCATTTCTTTCTGCCCAAATTCCATTCCAAATTTCAACAGCAGGCACGTTACCTGGCATCATGTCTTCATGCTCCCAACGACAACCACAGCATACAGGATCGCCCTCATCTCTTGGGTGTGCAATCACTGCAAATGCGCCACCTGCTAAGACATTATGTATCAGATCAGGTACGCTTAATACACTTCCGTCCTTCTTACGCCACTCAAACCACTCTTGAACGCCAAGAGCAACTGCGTGCCCGCGGAAGGTTGAAAGCTCTGTACCGCCTAAGGTGACAAAATCTTCTGAGCCATAACTACGATGTTCAGCTAAACCTGAAATGGTATTGTGATCTGATAAGGTCACAAAATCCATTCCTTTTTCTTTTGCATAAGCAATAAGATCAGTAATGCTCCAACTACCGTCAGAGTGGAAGCTATGCGCATGTAAATCACCTCGGTACCAACCAGCACCTTTGCCTGAAACAACGGGATTAGGCCACTCCTTTGCTCTCTTAGACGGTTCTTCTGAAGACAAAGTGATCTTCACTTCATAGCTCACAGGAACAGCTGGCATAATGCGGTGAACTGCCATGAGCAAAGTCCATGTACCTGCTTGAATTTCACCGGCTAGGGTGCCAAGAGTAGCTTCCGTTAAACCAACCGTTAGGCCCTCAGCGTTCGGACGACTGTACTCACCACGTATCCCCGTAGGGTCAAAAATAGAAAGGCTGATCTGTTGAGGTAAGGGCTGACCTTCAGTATGTTTTGGGTTGTGATCAAACTCAATATGAATCTTTGTTGTACCCTCAGGAACATCAAAGTCTATAGGAATGTAGCTGCCGTTGTCTTTGGGAAGTAATTCACCTTTAGTAATCATCCATTCTCCTTTTTAATCGTTAGCATTTGAGCTTTTAATAGTATTTTTTACACCACTCAGTTTTAAGCTGTCAGCAAAGTGGCAAGCTACCAAATGATCTTCAATCTTCCTTTCTAATGTGGGTATTTTTGTTTTACAGCGTGACTCAGCGTAGCGACAACGAGGATGAAAAGGACAGCCGCTGGGTGGATTAGCAGGATCAGCAACATCACTTTCTAAGCGAATGCGTTTAGCTTGGTTACGTTGACTAGGGTCAGGCTCGAGCACAGCTGAGAGCAAGGCTTCAGTATAAGGGTGTTTTGGGTTAGTAAAAATCTCTTCAGCTGAAGCCAGCTCAACAATATTGCCTACATACATAACCGCAACACGGTCACTCATGTGGGCGATCACACTTAGATCATGGGAAATAAAAAGATAAGTGAGCTTAAACTCCTCTTGTAAATCTTTAAGTAGATTCAGGATTTGAGCCTGAACTGAAACGTCTAAAGCAGACACAGCTTCATCAGCAACAACCAGTTTTGGATTGGGTGCGAGTGCACGTGCTATCCCAATACGCTGACGCTGCCCACCACTAAAAGCATGAACGTAGCGGTGTAAATAATCAGCATGTAAACCAACTTTTTCAAGCAGTTTAGTAACGTGCTGCTCAAGCTTTTTCCCTTTCATACACCCTGAAACTTGTAGTGATTCGGAAACCAACTCCAAAACAGGCATTCGTGGATTTAAAGAAGCATAAGGGTCCTGAAAAATCATACGGATGTCTTGTCTGTAAGGACGCAAGGCACGTTCATTCATTTGGGTTAAATCTTTAGACGATTGATCTGCTAAATAATTGATTTGCCCTGAACTTGCAGCGTGTAATCTAACGATACATTGTCCAAGTGTGGTTTTGCCGCAGCCAGATTCGCCGACCAAACCAAGGGTTTCTCCTTCAAAAATGTCAAATGACACATCATTTACGGCTTTTACAGTGCCAACTGTACGTTGAAAAAAACCTTTTTTTATAGGGAAGTGCTTCTTTAGGTTAACAATGTTTAAAAGGCTTTTTGCATTTTCACTTGATTGTATAGCTTGACTTTTATTAGAGGGAGTTAAGCTAACAGGTAAATCAAGGTCTGCGTCAGTATAAAGAAGACAACGAACATCCTGTTGCTGGTTGACTGCTATAAGTTCAGGCATGATGCGGTCACATTTTCCTGCCACTGCGTGATCACAGCGTGTGTGGAACAAGCAACCACTAGGTCTTTCTTTTGGCGGGGGAACAAATCCTTCAATTGCCTCGAGTCTAGCAACATTCCGTGTCTCAAGTCTCGGAATTGACCTAAGCAAAGCTTGTGTGTAAGGGTGCTGAGGTGCTTGAAAAAGACTATGGACATCCGCCTGCTCGACAATTTGACCCAAGTACATGACCGCAACCTCATCAGCAATATCTGCTACAACCCCTAAATCATGAGTAATAAACAAAATAGACATGCCAAGCTCTACTTGCAAGTCACGAAGAAGATCAAGGGTATTTGCTTGAGTTGTGACATCAAGAGCAGTTGTCGGTTCATCTGCAATAAGTAGCTTAGGTTTGCAAGCAAGTGCCATCGCTATCATGGCACGTTGTCTCATCCCCCCCGAAAGCTCAAAAGTATAACTGTCAATTCGCTTATGGGCAGAAGGAATACCAACTTTATCAAGTAAATCAATTGCGCTAGCCCGAGCTTCTGCTTTACTCAAAGGTAAATGCAAGCGTATGCTTTCAATAATCTGATTACCTACCGTGTGCACTGGCGAAAGTGCCGACATTGGTTCTTGAAAAACCATGGCAATTTCGCGCCCGCGAAGCTTGCGAATCTCTTGACCTCTAGGTGGGAGCTTGGCTATATCTACGGTATCTTTATTTGTTTTCAAAAAGATACTGCCTTCAACGATTCGCCCAGGGTAGTCAACCAGTTGTAACAGAGAGCGTGCAGTTATAGATTTACCACAACCAGACTCACCCACAAGACATAATGTTTTGCCTTTAGGTATATCAAAATCAACTCCGTCTACCGCTTTTACCACGCCATCATCAGTAAAAAAATGAGTTTTTAGGTTCCTGACTTCTAGTAGATTTCTAGTCTGCATAAGGGTCAGCTGCATCTCTTAAACCATCACCCAAGAAGTTAAGTGCCAAAACCGCAATAATGACGGCTGCACCCGGCCAAAAAAGCCAAGGTGCAGTTGAAATCGCACGAATATTTTGTGCCTCTTGCAAAAGCACACCCCAACTTACGGTTGGTGGACGTAAACCAATACTCAAAAAACTAAGTGATGTTTCTGCCAAAATCATACTCGGAATAGCTAGCGTGACAACAGCAATGATATGACTTGAAAAAGATGGCAGCATATGTCTAAAAATAATGCGCACTGGGCTGCACCCATCAAGTTGTGCTGCTTTTACAAAATCTTCAGTTTTAAGGGCGTAAAATTTACCGCGGACAACCCGCGCTAATCCCGTCCAGCCAATAACAGACAAAATCACCGTAATGAAAAAATAAACCCTAAGTGGAGGAATGTCCGCAGGTATAGCAGCCGCTAAGCCAATCCAAAGAGGAATAGAGGGGATAGACTGTAAAAATTCAATAATTCTTTGAATAAGATTGTCAATCCAACCACCAAAATAACCCGAAATACCCCCAAGTAAAATGCCGAGAAAGAGACTCATAACAACCCCGACAAGACCAATTGACATGGACACTCTCGAGCCATAAATAATGCGACTGAGCATATCTCGACCCAATCTATCTGCACCCAAAAGGTACATGGTGCCCTCTGGCTCAAGAGGCGCAATCAAGTGTCTATCTGCAGGAAAAAGACCCCACAGTTTATAAGTATCACCTTTAACAAAAATACCTACACGATGCACGACATCTGGATCAATCACAAAGATGCGACGCCCCGAAGCGTAATCAAGCTCAACTTTGTAGCCGTTAACATGCAAACCAAAACGCCTACCATTTTCAGTCTCTTGAATAAGCTTAAGACGCTGAGGAGGTGCATAAGTATGTTGAGAGCTGAAACCTTCCGTACCAAAAGGGGCAACGAACTCAGCAAAGAGAGCAATAGCATAAATAATAACCGTGACAATCCCCCCAAACAAAGCCAAACGATGTTTACGAAACTTACGCCAAATCATCTGCCAATGACCCGCCGAGGCTGGAGTGCTATTGTTAGAAACTATCGGTGAGGAGGTAACGGTTTGCATAATGAGCTATTGATACCTAATACGAGGGTCTAACCAGGCCAAAAGAATGTCAGACACAAGTGTACCCAAAACTGTCAAAATGCTTAACAGCATGATAAAGCTACCCGCTAAAAACATATCTTCACTCTTTAAAGCGTCAAGTAACATGGGTCCTGTCGTTTGTAAACTTAACACCACAGAAACAATGGTTGCACCTGAAACCAAACCCACAAAAATGTCATTTAGGCCACTAACAAAAGGGTTTAAGGCCAAACGCAAAGGATACTTAATAACAACACGATGTTCCGGTAACCCTTTTGCTCTAGCCGTAGTAACATAGGGTTTGGTAAGTTCATCAAGCAAGTTTGCCCGAACGGTGCGAATAAGCGCGGCAGTTCCTGCTGTACCCAAAACAATCATAGGAATCCAAAGGTGACTAAACATATCAAGCACTTTTGGAAAACTCCACGGTGCATCTAAATACTCTGGCGAAAAAAGACCACCTACACTTTGATCAAAATATTTAAAAGAAACATACATTAAAACAAGCGCAATTAAGAAATTAGGTGTGGCAAGCCCAATAAAACCCAAGAATGTTGCAAAATAGTCACCCACAGAATACTTACGAACCGCAGAAAAAACACCTATGGGTATGGCAACTATCCAAATAAACATAAGGCTTGAGAATGACACTACAAAGGTTAAAGCTATGCGCTGCCATATCAAGTCACTCACAGGCAAATTCCACCTAAAAGAATGACCAAAATCACCCCTTGTGATAATGCCAGAGGTCCAAGAAACATATTGCTCGAGCCATGATTTATCTAACCCGTAGAGCTTTCGCATACCTATTTCCTGGGCCTCAGAGACAATTTCTCCACGTTGACGCAATTCAGAAATTTGTCTATCAACAAAGTCACCTGGGGGTAAATTAATAACAGTAAAAGCCACCACTGAAATAGCGATGAGCGTCGGAATCATATAAAGGCAGCGTCGTAAAATAAAACTAAACAAAATAATACTTTCCAAAAAGAAGACTGAATGGCGTTTTAAGCGCCATTCAGTAAAGAGTTCGAGGTTTTAGTTGCCCATGCTTTCATCAATGTAAAAGGTTTCAAAGTTAGCGGGTGCTGGGCCAGGGTAAAGCCAGCCAGCAATTACAGGATTAGGCACATTTCTAAGCGTATTGTTTACAACGCGGTAGTCACCAGCAGGTAAACTCAAACCTAAGGTTAAGAATTGCTCTTGGGCTAAGTCAAGAAGTTCAGTCATGAGTTCAGCCTGTGCTTCTGAACCAACTGCTTGAGGTATTTCAGCTAAGATCTCGTACTGGCGAACTAATGCTGCTGGAGGTTCAACAGGTTCGTAGTTGCCAACTGCACTACCTTTAATATTTACATCTTCCCAGGCACGCCAACCCCACGCTGCTTCAGGTGTATAACCACCTGCTGCTAGCAAAGGAAGTTGACCTGTACCGTTCTCACCTGCCCAAACATAAGCGTCAATATCATCTTCTTCACGGCGTATACGCCAAACATCATCAGCAACAACAGCTAAGTTAGTAGAAACACCGACTTCTTCCCAGTCGCGTTTCACGATTTGCATAATGTCAACCCAGTCAGGGCGGAAGCCTTCATTGACAAGCACGGTAAAGACAAACCGTTCACCATTTGGTGCCAAACGAAAACCGGCACTGTCCTTTTCAGGCATGACCTTATCTAAAAACTCGTTTGCTACGGCAGGATCATACTCAGTGTACTGTTTAGCTAGCGTCTCGTTGTAAAAAGGTGACTCTGGACGAGGTGCTTGCTGATGCGGTTCACCCTGACCTATAAAAACCGTATCAATAATGTTTTGCCGATTCATAGAATGAGAAAGGCCAATACGGAAGTCTTTATTTTGCATAATGCTTGATTGGGTTTCGTCAGCATGATTAAATTTCATGTGAAGTAACATCGTACTAAAATCACTGTTAACGACATCTACAAAACGGTAGTTACCTTTATCTTGATTGTCAAAGAAAACAGCTTTATTTGGTGGTTGACTAATTTCCCTACGAGAAAACAAATCTTCACCATCAATCGTTTTAAGCAAACGAACTTCAGGATCAGACGCTAAAGTAAAAACCCGCTCATCAATGTAAGGAAGTTGATTACAAGCTTCGTCAACCTTAAAGTAATAAGGATTACGAACAAAGCTAAAACGTTCTTTACCAATATAAGGTTCTGTAGGAATCCAAGGCTGCATGCTAGGCCTATTAGGATCATTGTATTCAGAAGCTTGACCATAGCTACCAACTCTTGATACCCACCACTGGCCATACTCAGTTTCACCAGCCTCAGCCATCATAGCTGCGACCCCTTCAGGATTGTAATCAGGGTCAAACTGCTCTAAGTAGTGACGTGGAAATTGGGTAACACGGACACCATAAGAAGTTGAGAGACCCTGCAAAAAAAGACCATTGGGTTTCGACCAGCTAAAGCTAAATGTCAAATCATCAACCTTCTCAAAAGTAGCAAGCTCACCATCAACATAAAAAAACGGATAAGCGCCCCCAGGATAAATGTCGGTGTCAGTTTCAACGTCAAACCAAAAAAACTCTATATCTGAGGCTGAAAAAGGCTGACCGTCAGACCACTTAAGGCCGTCACGTAGCTTAAAGGTGTACTTGGTACCATTCTCGCTAACTTCCCATGATTCAGCAATATTAGGAATGACTTCGCTACCATCAGGACTCCAACGAACCAGATTCTCATAACCAAATTGACGGAATTCAGCCAAGCGACCCCCATCAAACAAACTAAGAAACTGACCACCGTACTGACCAATTCCTTCAGCGCCAGCAACAACACGAGGGTTTAATGGCAAACGCTCATTAACAGCTGGCAGCTCACCTGCTGCAACCAATGCAGCAAGTTCAGGTGCTTCATTGTACGTTTCGCAGATTTGCGCGAAGGCTAATCCAAAGAAAATAAATACTAGTAAACCAAGCCTTTTCATACATTTCCTCCAAAAATTACCAAGACTGCAAGAGCAACGATACAAACGTACCGTCAAATCACACCAAAAAAATCAGGGATTCAATCAATTTCTCTTACAACACAAGCCTACACATACAATGTAATGAAAATGTCAACCAAATTTGCAGCGATAAAGTCAAGAGGCCAAGCAGTAATACTAAGCTCAACTTCATTATTTACCCAGCAATGTACTGCCACACCATTAAGTAGG
>CAYGTA010000206.1:0-8446 GCA_964352605.1 uncultured bacterium
TTGCTTCGGTATTTTTCTCGTAGGTGTTGGTGTAGGTGGGTGAAGGGTTCGTCTAGTAAGAATAGGTTTGGGTCTCTTGTTATGCAGCGTGCTAGGGCGACGCGTTGTTTTTCGCCGGGTGAGAGATTTTTGGGTTTTCTGTCTAGTAGGTAAGCTATGTCTATGCCCATTAGATCGCTGGTACGTTGATATTTTGCTTTGGCTTCTTCGTCTAGTTCGGGTGTTTTTTTTCTGAATCTAAAGTAAGACATGATGTTGTTTTTTATGTCCCAGCTGGGGTAAAGAGCGAAGTCTTGAAAGACCATGCCGAGTTTGCGGTCTTTGGCTGAGACTGTGTTCATATCTTGAGCGTTGAAGTAGATGGTTCCGCTGTCAGGTTTTTCTAGGCCTGCGATGAGTTTTAGTAGGCTGGTTTTTCCGCAACCGCTTGGGCCTAAAATGACAGTGGTTCTTCCGTTACTTATGCGGGTGTTTATGTTTTTTAGGACGCTTTGCCTTGCGTTTAGGCTGCCTTCTTTTGGGTAGCTTTTGTTTATGTTTTCAAGAACTACTGTTGTCATGGCGTGCCTTTGCTGTTTCTTTTAGTCCTGAGGACTTGGTCTTTTCTTTGCTTTTGTCATAATGATAATGCTGAAAAGACTATAACTTAGTTTGGGTTGCTTGTTTTCTATTTGCTTTGCTTTTAGCTTTTTTATTGGCTTTGTAGTCAAGCTCGAGTTTTCTTTTTGGGTGTTTTTGGGGCTTGTTTTTGGGTTCTTATGAACTTGGGTTTAGATTATTAGCTTAAATCTGAAGTTTTCTTAAGCTTTGGAGTTGTGATTTTCACATTTTAACTATGGGGTTTTTAATTGTTTCGTTAGTTTGCTGTCATATGATGGCTTTTGTCTTATGATTTAAGGCGGTTTATGGTAAAAATGTAAGGTAGTGACAATTATGAAGATAGTTTTATTTTGTCCACACGTTGCTCGTTAGGGGCGTGCTACTTTACTAGGTAGATAACAGCCAGATCGGTTGTTAAGAAAGGAGAGGGCCATGAAGAAGCTTTTTAGCTTGATTCTTTTCGCCTTCGTTAGCGCAAGTTTAGCGCAAACAGTTGTTTTTAGTCCGCAGACTATTGTTGTTAATCCGATTCCTTCGTTTGGTGTTGAGGTTTTTGTAGATAAAGACCCTTCAGGGGATTTGGTTCCAACGTATCAGGTGGGTTCTAACATTTCTATTGGTGTTCGGGTAACTGAGAGCTCTTATGTTTATTTGTTTAATGTAAAAGCTACAGGCGAAATTACGCAAATTATTCCTAACCGTATCGATGCGGCTGGTCAGAGTAATTTTGTTAATGCGGGTGAGACTAAGTTTTTTCCTCCTCGTAATGCTCGTTACACTTTTTCGGTAGACGGGCCAACGGGAACAGATAAAGTGATTGCGTTGGCTAGTAAAGACTCTCTTGATGTTAGTCAGCTTGCTAACTTTCAGTCTGACCCTAGTATTGCTACGAGTAACCTTGGTGAGCAGGGCTTTGCTCAGACCTTAAGCATTATTATTAGACCTAAACCTCAGAACTCTTGGGTTACAGATACTGCGATATTTAATGTTGGTACGACCACTGCTTCTCGTTATGGAACTTTGAGCATTACGTCTTCTCCTAGTGGCGCTGAAGCTTTTGTTGATGGTCAGCTTATTGGCTACACTCCTGTTCGTTTTGGCACCAATGCTGGTGCTCATACTGTTGAAGTTCGTGCTAACGGTTATCAACCCTTCTCAACTTCTGTTAATGTGCCGGGTGGGCAAACGACTCCTGTGAATGCCACCTTAGCTCAGGTTGTTACTACTGGTGTTGCTAACTTTATTAGTCAACCTGCGGGTGCACAGGTGTTTGTTGATGGCAATTTGGTTGGTGTTACACCAACGGGTCCTATTACGCTTAATGCTGGTAGTCGCAGCGTGCGTTATGTTCTTGGTGGTTATGCTGATGCTAACTTCTCAATTAATGTGGGCGCTGGTACCAACCAAACCTTTACAGATACCCTGCGTGGTTTGACAGGTAGCCTTACTGTTCGTGCAAACTTGGGTGGCGCAAGAATCTTCATTAATGGTGAAGAGGTTGACCGTGTTACCACTGGTACGGGTGTCAATAGCTTCTCTGGTTTACCTGCAGGTAATCATGAGCTTACTGTGGTTTACCCTGGTTTCCGTACTCACTTAAGTACCTTCACTATTCGTAGTGGTGAAACCGTTGAAGTTCAGGTTAATCAAGTTCCTTTAGTGCGTTAAGTTAAGCTTTACTTAACTAAGACCGTGCTTAAAAGCGCGGTCTTTTTTTATTGGCATTTTAGGCTAAACTGAGTCTCATGAAAGATATTCGTATTGCTGCCATTGTTTTGGCTGGCGGGCAAGATGATTTGGCTCAAGAAGAAAAAGTGGCAGCCAAGTCATTAATTGTAATCAATAACAAACCCATGGCAAGTTACGTACTCGAGCCTCTTAATGACTTGCCCGAAGTGAAGTACGTTGTATTTGTTGGGCCTGAAGAGGATAGTTTACAGCCTTTGTATGACACTCGAGTTTCTGCGGCTGAGACTTTGACAGGTAGTTTGAGGGCGGGTCTTGCTGCGTCTGAGGGTTGTGATGCTGACTATTATTTGGTTTTGACTGCTGATTTGCCTTGGATTACTCAAGAAGCCTTAGCATCGTTTTTGCAGGGTGCTTTGGCGCTTAATGCTGATTTGGTTTATTTGGCGACAGATAAGGCTTCGGCTGAGGCGCAGTTTCCTAGTTTAAAGCGTACCTATGGTCGTTTTTTTGAGGGTAAATTGACAGGTGGTAATGTCCTTTTGCTTAAGGCTGGTGCTGAGTCGAAGTTGCTTCCTTTTATTGATAAGGCGTTTGCAGCTCGTAAAAATCCGTTTAGGCTTGCGTCTATCATTGGCTTTGAAACACTTTTCGCTTTACTTTTGGGTCGTTTAAAGGTGGTTACTTTAGAGCGTAGGGTGAGTTCTCTGTTGGGCTTTAGTGTGGCTGTCTTTTTATCTGCTGACGCTTCTCTTGCAACGGATGTTGATTCTGCTGAGCATTTACGTGAGGCTCGTAAGCTAGGCAGCAGTTAAGCTTTTTGCTAGCACGTATTCTGGCTTTTAAGATTAGCTTCTTGGGAGCTCGGAGGTCAGTGTGAATATTGCGGTGCTTTTACATGGTGGGGCTGGGGGTAGTGGGGTTGTAGCTACAGAGCTGGGCCTATGTTTTGCTAAGCAGGGTCATAATGTTCATTTTGTTTCTGATCGTGTGCCTTTTCGCTTAACTGAGCTTAGCTTGGCAAATGTTTATTTTCATCAAGTGAGCAGCATGATTTATCCTCTTTTTGAGGCACCTTTAACGACGCTTTCTGAAGCTTCTAAGCTGGCTGAAGTTATAGAGGAGTATGGCATTGATATTATTCATGCGCATTATGCGGTGCCTCACGCAACTGCGGCTGTTTTGGCTAGAGATATGGTCAGGGGGGTAAAGAAACCAGTTGTGGTAACTACCCTTCATGGGACAGATGTAACTTTGGTTGGTTTGAATCCTGCTTATTTAAGAACAACGCAGTACTCTATTGAGCATAGTGATTTTGTAACCGCAGTTAGTACCTATTTGGCTGATTACACTGCTACTGAAATGGGTGTTAAAAGACCTATTCATGTGATTCCTAATGCTGTCGATCAGAAGCGTTTTACACCTCGTGTCTTACCTGAGCTGCGTCTAAGGTATGCGCATCCTGATGAAAAACTTTTGGTACATATTTCTAACTTTCGGCCTGTTAAAAGGGTTGAAGATGTCATTAAGATTTTTGCTGCGGTGTCTGAGAAGATTGGCTCTAGGCTGCTAATGATTGGTGATGGTCCTGAGCGGCACCGCGCCTTTGAACTTGCAGCTGAACTTGGTGTGAGTGGCAGGGTTGCGTTTTTAGGTAGTTTTCCACGGATTGAAGAATTGTTAAGCGTCACCGATTTGTTTTTGCTAACCAGTGTACAAGAATCTTTTGGTTTGGTGGCCTTAGAGGCCATGGCGAGTGGCGTGCCGGTCATTGCGAGTGATGCTGGTGGCATTCCTGAGGTTGTTAGTCATGGCAAGACAGGCTTCTTGCATCCTGTTGGTGATGTTACTGCCATGAGCGCATCTGCTATTCGCTTACTTAGTGATAAAGCACTTCATGAAAGCTTCGCGCAGGCTGCGCGAGAACGCGCAAGTACTGTTTTTAGTGAGCAAACCGTGCTTCCTTTATACGAAAAAATTTATCAGGATGCACTCGAGCGTAAACTTGTATCGAGTGGTAAGTAGGGTTGGGCGTCTCTTAACCAGTTGTTGTTTGCTTCTTTCTTGCTTAGCTGCTGTTCGGCTGCCAGAGCGATCATGGCACCATTGTCTGTAGCTAATGCGAAGGGCGGGAAAAAGGCATTTAAGTTCTTGTCTTTAAAGCCTTGACGTAATCTTTCATTGGCAGCGACACCGCCGGCCACAATAATAGTATCGTAACCGGTTTGCTTGGCAGCTCGAGTGGTTACGTTTATAAGACTGTTAATTGCTGTTCTTTCAAAACTTGCTGCGACGTCAGCTTTGTTAGCGTCTGGGTTTTTTTGCACTAATAACGATACAGCTGTTTTTAAGCCACTAAAGGAAAACTCGAGTCCTTT
The DNA here is from genome assembly GCA_964352605.1 of uncultured bacterium. Taxonomy (GTDB): domain Bacteria; phylum Deinococcota; class Deinococci; order Deinococcales; family Trueperaceae; genus JAHEBB01. The sequence goes on from CAYGTA010000206.1 coordinate 4,665, forward strand.
TTGTAGTCTTAGGGGTTCTGGCAATGCAAAGGCTGTGTCGTTACCTTGTTTGGCTAGTGCGGCTAGCTCTGGGCCACCTGGAAAGCCTAGACCAAGAAGTCTGGCTACTTTATCAAACGCCTCCCCTGCTGCGTCATCTCGACTCTTTCCTAGCTCATGGTAGTCACCCCATGAACGTACATCAAATAAGCTGGTGTGCCCACCTGAAGCAATTAGGCATAAAAAGGGCGGCTCTATTTCACCGGCAGCTACACTAGAGGCAATATGCCCTTCTAAATGATGAATCGGTATAAAAGGCTTATCAAGTGACCATGCTAAAGCTTTAGCATAGCTTAACCCGACTAGCAAAGCTCCTACCAAACCAGGTCCGTAAGTGGCTGCTACAGCGTCTATATCTTGAAGCTTTAGTTTTGCTTCTTGTAGAGCTTTGAGCAGGCATTCATCTATGTCATTTAGGTGTTGTCGGCTGGCTTTTTCAGGTACTACGCCGCCCCATTCTTTATGAATTTCCGTTTGTGAAGCAACTACATTTGCAAGTACTTTTCCATCTTTACTAATGCCTATCCCTGTATCGTCGCAAGAGCTGTCTATACCTAAAACTATCATGGCTTTAGTGTAACAATTTAAGTTCTTAACTGTTCTTTTACGCAAGCATTGTTTCAAAGCTTAAACAAGCAAAACTAAAATCGTAACTATATTCACATTTCGTGAACTAAATTAAAAAAGTCATGCTCTTCTGAAAGAACAAGCGCTAAACTAAGCCTTATGTTAGGGTTTCTAAAATGGTTTCGAAGGTCACCACGACAGCATCTTGCACCTAAAGCTGCCCCTTTACCCGTAACTCCCAAAAATATGTTTGCTACAGGCAACTTTGAACATGTCTCACTTTATGACATTCTTGTGACCTTTAGCATAAATGGTAAATCAGCCAAAATAAACATTAGTGTAAAAGGGCGAAGAGCCATGTTGCATGTCTCTGGCGGCATGTTACAACTCGCCATGTACCACGCATGGATGGGTAAAGAAGCCATCATGCACATCTTTAAAGACATAGAAGAAGACCCAAGTAGTCAATTCCTCATAAAACCAATAGCAGGCACAGCTAACAGCAACCCAGCAAATCTACCTTTAAAACCTCTGTTAAAAGAAGTAGCAGCTATGCTCGACAAATACCGAGAAAGCAAAAATTACGTGACCATATAGCTAAGCAGCATCTTGTTACAAACAAATATGCTACCTTAAGCACGCATATGAGACAAAACCGACACGCTAAAGAACTCAGAAACATAAAACTCGAGCTTGGCTTTAATGACCTTGCTGACGGCTCTGCACTGCTTATTTGGGGTAAAACCAAAGTCCTTGCTACGGTAAAAGTCGATAATAAGTTACCTCCTCACTTGCGAGGTAAAAAGACACGTGAGGGCTGGCTAACCGCCGAGTACGCTATGCTGCCCGGCGCAACCCATGACCGCTCACCCAGAGAACGCCTTTATTCAGGTGGGCGTACCCAAGAGATACAACGTCTTATAGGGCGTGCCTTAAGAACTGTCGTCGACTTATCTTTCTTCCCCAACAAAACCTTAATGATTGATATAGATGTTTTGCAGGCAGATGGCGGAACACGCTGCGCCAGCATTTTGGCGGCTTACGCAGCCCTACATGAATACGCAAACAAACTTATTTTTGCCGGCAAAATAGACGAATGGCCCTTAAGTCATGAGTTAGCGGCTGTAAGTGTCGGCATAGTTAATGGGGAACAATGCGTAGATCTTGAATTTACGGAAGATAGCGTAGCTAGTTTAGACCTAAATGTGGTGGCTACCTCAAATGGTCAACTGATAGAAGTACAAGGCGGCAGTGAAGGCAAACCCGTCAACCCAGAGCTTTATATTCAACTGGTTGCCTTAGGCATAGAAGCTGTCAAACAAATACTCGAGCAAGTTAAACCGCAGTTAGCTTAAATGATGCTTAGCCAACTAATTATTGCCACCAGTAACCAAGATAAAGTCACAGAGTTTGACATTGCTTTAGCTGGCTTTGGCTTTACGCTTTTATCTGCAACTGACGCTGGTATCAAAAGCTTTCCTGAAGAAAGCGGCTCTACTTATGAAGAAAATGCCTTAATCAAGGCGAATCATGCGCTTAGCATTTCAGGAATTGCATCTTTAGCAGATGATTCAGGGCTTGAAGTTGAGGCTTTGGGAGGTGCACCCGGTCTTTACTCAGCTAGGTTTGGGAATTTAAGTTCAGATAAAGCACGTACACAGTACCTGTTAGAGCAACTCAACGCAGTTCCAGAAGGCAAAAGACAAGCAAAGTTTGTCTGCTGCCTTGTTTTAGCTCTAGCTGACGGAAGTAGCAAAAGTTTTTTTGGTGAATCACATGGTCATATTCTGTTTAAAAGCACAGGGCAAGATGGGTTTGGCTATGACCCTGTTTTTTATAGTGATGCCCTTGCTAAAAGCTTCGCGGAGGCAACAAAAGCCGAAAAACAGCAGGTCAGCCATAGGGGTAATGCTTTAAAGCACCTCTCAGCTTATTTAGCAAACGCAAGCTAAACAACTCATCCCACTTTCATTTAAAGCTTTAGACTATGGTTTGAAGGAAGGTCACTCATGAAAATTTCAAATCTAATCTTCATACTGTTAATTAGTTTAAGTAGCTTGTCATTTGCACAAACAAACTTATCACCTGCCAGTCAAGAAGCCTTAGCACTGTCAGAAGCCTATATGCAACAAGCCCTTGAGACTTACGAAAAGCAATACCCTGACTTAGCCTTATGGAAACAAGCCACCGCTCAAGCTAAAGAAGCCATAAGACTCGAGCCTGGCGTGTTAGTGCCTTTAAGACAACTAGCCATCATTTATAGCCGCTCTAACTGGTACGGGCCAGCCTTTGAAGCGTGGCAAAGCTTCTTAAACGAAGGTGGTCAGCTAGATAGCGAAGCAGTACCTCTTTTTGCTGCGGTTAGCTCTGAACTCGGCTACACAGCCTATCAACAAAACCGTTTAGATGATGCCTTGCAGTATTACCTCACCCTCATAGACATTATCCCTTATGACAAAGAAGGCTTCGTCTGGGCAGGCCGCATCTTACTAGAAACAGAAAAACCTGCTCAAGCTATTGCCTACTGGCAAACGGTAACTGAGCGTGACGCAACAGATGAGCGTGCTAAGTACTTCTTAAAGATAGCCAAAGCGCAAGCAGAATGGGGAATTAAAGCCGCAACCGCATTTGAAGAAGGTATAACTTTTTATAACCAAGCTGACCTACAAGCTGCCCGTGAGCGCTTTGCAAGAGCAGTAGCCGAAAACGAAGACTACGCAGAAGCATGGGCATGGTTAGGTCGCGTTGAGTTTGAACAAACTAACTATAGTGAAGCCAGCCAGTACTATGCTCAAGCCAATAGCTTAGAACCAAGTAATGAAACGTACGCCTACTTCTTACAAGAATCACGCAGACTAAACACAAATTAACCTTCAAACAAAACAAATAGGGCAAACTCGAGTTGAGCTTGCCCTATTTGTTTGCTAGCTCACGCATGGCTTTAACAAACGCAGTCACATTTCCACGTCCTTCAATTTCACGTGATTCACCATTGTCAAGCACTATGTTTAATCGTTTGATACTCGTAGTATCATCTCTTTGTTCTAAAAATTCGTAGAAGCATACTTTTTCAAGCACAAGGGTTAACTTATCAAGCTCGAGTAGAGTCATAAGCTTAGCTTATCAGGTTCACAATCGAGAAAAATGACAACTTTACTTTTTATACCAAGTCCGAT
>CAYGTA010000207.1:0-8387 GCA_964352605.1 uncultured bacterium
CCTTGCATTCCTTAATACTACACCCTTTTAGTGCAATACTTTGTGGAAATGCAATCTTAGTTTTGCGAATTAAATCTATTTAGAATCAGCGATGCTATTGCAGTTTTCAGGTTAAACACTACAGTGACTTAGCCCATCTGTTTTTACTCAGCTAGTTCGGCATTTAAACCTAGCTAAGCGTTTTAAATGCAAAAGGATAACTAAACCTTAAGAAAACTGAGCCTGTGAAGGAACTGCTGGTCTTGATCTTCAAACTATGATAAAATTGAACTCAGTACAAAAATATAGCCATTGGTTAGACACCCTACGGACATGCAGACTAAACAAGCTGCATACTCGAGTCATAGCATCCACCATCTTGGCATTCAGCTCATAAAGGAGTGACCATGCAAGTAGAAAACCCAGACGTGGCCGCGGCAACCATGCCAAATGCCATCCTAACCGAAACGGTAGTAGAAGCGCCCGAAAATACAGGCCAACTTGTTTTAGGCAGAACACTTTATTCTTTATTAGAAGAAGCCTGTCAAAGCATAAGTAATGACAAAGCCTTTAATCAGCGAGACGCCTCAGGTTGGCAAGCTATGTCTAACCATGAATTTAAAGACAAAGCTGAGAACCTAGCCTTAGCTTTAGACGAGCTAGGTTTGCAAAAAGGCGACCGAATCGCATTTTTTACCCACAGTGATTTGTCCTTTGCCTTACCCGATATGGCCTGCATGATGATAGGGCTAGTAAATGTCCCCTTATACCTCACACACAACCATAAAGCCTTAAAACATATCATTAATGAATCTGAAGCAAGCACCCTAATCATTTCAGATGAAACGCTCTTGAAAAACATTCAACCCCTTTTAACTGAAACACCAAGCATCAAAAACATCATCCTGTGGCAGCAAAACAGCCAAACGCTAGAATTAGCTGCAAACTTGAACGTTTACAGTTACCAAGACTTAATAGCAAAAGGCAAAGAACTCAAAGAAAAGAATAAAGAAACACTCGAGCTACTTAAAGCAAGCGTAAAAGCTTCAGACTTAGCTACGCTTATTTATACGAGTGGTACAACAGGTCTGCCTAAAGGCGTTATGTTGAGCCAAGAAAATATTTCCTCAAACGTTATAGCGTCTTTTACGGGCATGCCCAGCATGCAAAAAGGACAAGAAGAAACGGCTTTAGCCTTTTTACCCTTAACCCATATTTTTGCACGCACCCTGCAATACGGACTTATATGGTACGGCGTAAGTACCTACTACAGTGACCCAGATAGTCTGCGTGAACACCTTCAAGAAGTAAAACCAACCTACTTTGCGAGTGTGCCAAGAGTCTTAGAGAAAGCTTATGAGCGCATTTTGGCAACAGGCGCAAGCCTGACAGGTATAAAGAAAACCCTGTTTGACTGGGCTATGGACTTAGCTGGCAAATATGACGTGAGCAAAGAAGCAACAGGCATGTACGCCCTTCAGTTAAAATTAGCTGACAAACTCATTTTCTCAAAATGGCGCGAAGCTCTAGGTGGACGTATAAAACACATGAGCGTAGGCGGCGCAGCATTGCACCCAGATTTAGTCAACAGTTTTGGTGCAGCAAAAATAGATATATTACAAGGCTACGGACTAACCGAAACAAGCCCAGTTATAAGCTTTAACAGACCAGGGCGAAACCGAGCAGGTACGGTAGGCGAAATCTTAACAGGTGTAGAAGTAAAACTAAGCAGTGAAGGTGAAATACTCGCCAAAGGCCCAAACATAATGCAAGGCTATTACAAAAACCCAGAAAAAACCGCTGAAGTTCTAAAAGACGGATGGTTTTACACAGGTGACTTGGGTGCAATAGAAGATGGCTACCTAAAAATAACAGGACGCATAAAAAATCTATTCAAACTCTCAACTGGCAAATACGTTATGCCCCAACCTCTCGAAGAAAGACTCGAGTCTAACCCCATGATTGCTAACGCCTTGGTTGTAGGCGAAAGTCAAAAATTTTGCGCGGTGCTTCTATTTGTTAGCCCTGAAACGTTCGGAAGTACCGACATAAGAAAGCTCGAAGAAAGCGAAGTTGATGACAATCTACAAGCTTTACTGCAAGACGCAAATAAAGACCTGCCGCACTGGTCAACTATCAAAAAAGCAGCCATTATTCTAGAGGATTTAAGCATAGAAAATGGCATGTTAACGCCAAAAATGAGCGTAAAACGTACTGTTGTTCTAGATGCCTATAAAGCCTATGTAGACAGCATTTTTGGGCAAAGCCAAAGCTTAGACAAAGGCATTATTTTAGATATTTAAACAAGCTCATGAGCAGTCATTTAACTATTGCTGCTCATGAAGCTGTTTTGACTACAGCCTTAAACTCAGCTCTAACGTTCTCTTTGGAGGCAACTAACTGAGCAGCCAAGCGACCTATTTCATTTGAAGACTTAGCCGCAGCCCCATTACCCCCAGCAGCAACATAAAGCCTGTCTTGAATAAGCTCATCAATATAAGGTCGAGCATGCTTCGTAATTGTAAAAACACAGGCTTTCGTCAGAATTCGAATAGGCTTTAAGTCTGGAAAAAGCGTAAAAAGCACTTCTTTTAAAAGCGCAACCTCATCCTTAGCACCGTCAGAATGAAACCAATCCTTAAACGCTTCAGCTGACGCTAAAGGCTCAAAATGAAGCAAATGCCCACCCATCTTAAGATACATTCGACCATCCGGATAAGGAACAGGTGGCAACACATAAACCCCCGCCATTTCACTACCCGCAGACTTCTCAAACGATACTTTAGGTTCAGTACGCTCATATACAATCATGGAAGGCATAGCCTCAAAACGCTCGCGTGTTGCTTCATCTAGTTCAGCCATAATAATAGTTTGGGGTTTCACTACTAAATCAAGCTTTTCAGGCAGTAAAAAATTACTGTAAGCACCAGCTGCCACAAGAACCTTTTTTGCTTTATAACTCGAGTGTGCGGTGTGAACCTCTAGATAATCATTTTTAAAAGAAAGATGCTTTACTTCTTCTTGAATCCATTGCGCTTGCTTTGTCGCCACGCTTAACTGAGCTGCCACCAGTGATCTTGGGTTTATATAACCAGCATTGCCATGCTCAAGCAAAGCAATACGATCATCATTAAACTGCATGTCAGGAAACTGCATTTTTAAAGCAGCAGGATCAAGCTGTTCAAACGAAGGGTTTAATTGCGCAGCTACATCCAGCGTTTTCTGTAAACGACTATCTACGCTAGGAATACCCACATTAAGACAACCCACAGCATGGTGAAATTTAATACCAGAGGCAAGCTCGAGCTTCGCGTATTCAGCAATAGACTTAGCTGCAAGGTCAGCCCAAACAATATCTTTATCTAGAATGCGAGTAATGCGGCCTTGGTCATAATGACTGGCAAAGACACCCTTATGAGCAGCCAAATTTTCAGGCTCCGGCGTGCCAATAACAGCCATGTTTGAACTCTCAACACTCAAATAACGAGCTGCTGCTGAACCTATTAAGCCTGCACCAATTACTACATAGTCAAACACAGTTGCCTCGCATTTCTAAATTAGCTTACCAAGATTTTAGCCACAGCAGCCAAAAAATCAATAGCCCAATCCTAAGCCTGCAGAAAAATAAAGACCCTCACGAGACTCAAAGCCCAAAAGACCAAAGAAACTCAAAGCTTCATTAAAGACATGCAAATCAAACGAAAGAGCTAAATCAGCCCCCACTGCAAAAGCCTCATCAAGATAAGCACCCATACGCGGACTAAAAGAAACACGCTTTAAAACAGCCTCAAAATCCTCATAAAAAACAAACTCAAGAGGCAAGCTGTAACGATAAGAGCCAAACAAAACTGCACTTAAATCAGCCTGAGCCACTGCATTACCCATAAGTAAAGGATGATGCCCTGCCAGTGCCCGCATACCCACAACCCCTAAATTATCTGCTAAAGGATAAAAATAAGAAGCGTCCACAAACAGCGTATTTACAGTCTCCATAAAGCTAGGCAAAACACTCGCAAACAAATCACTATAAACACCCTTAACACCAAAACCAAAAGCATCACGCTCGAGTAAATCAAAACCCACTCGAGTGCTACCTGCAGCAAAAAAATCTTTCTGATTAGCTAATGAAAACGCTGAAATTGTCGTGTCACTATCCAAATCAAAAGAAAACCCTTCAAAACTAACGGTATCTTGTGTTGCTGCAAAAACTTGAACACCTAAAGCCATGTAAGCAAGCTCGAGTGCTTCAACATCAATAGGAAAAAGACCTCCACGAATTTCTAAAAGCAAATTACTGTTAGGAAACAGAAACTGATAGCCAAGCGTGCCAAAAAGACCTGTACCAGCAATAACGCCCTCTAGTTTATTATCAAAGCCAATTTCAGCGCGTAGGTACTCAGGATAATCAGGATTACGTAAAAAGAAGGCAGGTGCAAGCCGCCATTTTAAATCATTTAAAGAAGCATTCGTTTCAAAACTGGACAGCTCAACCCCAAACTCTGTTAAATTCTGCAAAGCTACAAATGTGTCTGATTGGGCTAAAGCTACCGGAGGCAGGAGACCAAATGAACACAACACAAAGCAAAACAAAACCCTCATAAATAAACTCCGATCATTTGATTAGCTCAGAGTAAAATCTAAGCTGATTTCTGGAGCTTATAGAAAAAAAATTTACAACTTAATAGCATTTGATAAAGAATCCATAAAGAAATAATAGCTAACTAGCATCAACGTCTCTAGCCACTTTGCTATAGCAAACAAAAAGGTAAACTAAGCAAATGAAATGGCGAATAATCCTAATACTACTTAGCTTCTTGCCTTATGGCTTCTCACAAACCCAAGATATCTTTACCCTCAACCAGAACTTAGGTCGCGGTATTAACTTTGGAAATGCACTAGAAGCACCAAGCGAAGGCTCATGGGGCATGACACTCGAGCCTGAATTCTTTAGCCTTGTTAACCATGCAGGGTTTGATAGTATTCGCTTACCCATAAGCTGGACACACCATACAAGTCAAACTGAACCCTACACCATAAATGCTAATTTCATGGCTCGAGTGCAGTGGGCAGTTGAGCAAGCCAGCATGAATGACCTAAACATTATTGTAAATGTTCATCATTACGATGAACTAAACGCTAATCCAAGATCAGAAAAGGCACGCTTTCAAGCCATCTGGCAGCAAATAGCTCGAGCTTTTAAAGATGAACCTCAAAATGTTTATTTTGAACTCTTAAATGAACCGCATGAAGCCTTTAATGATGATGCTGAATTGTGGAATGAAATGCTTGCTGATGTTCTAAGTATTGTAAGGGAAAGTAACCCAACTCGAGCGGTTATAGTTGGACCTGTTTCTTGGAATAATACCAATAAACTAGATACCCTTGAGCTTCCAGATGATCCTAACTTAATTGCAACCGTTCACTTTTATGATCCTTTTGGGTTTACGCATCAAGGTGCAGAATGGGTTACTAACAGCCCACCCTTAGGTGCAACTTGGACAGGAGGCAACAAAAGACTATCTTACCGCTGGCAAAACAAGTCAACAGATGCAGAGTTAAGTTTTGAAACAGAAAATAACACCGAGTATCTGCACATTGAATTTAAAACAAGCAACGCAAAACTCGAGCTTCACAGCATTATTAGCCCAAGAAACTACACTGACTTAGCCTTAACAACCAAAGAAGACGAAAGCCTCATTATTTCTTGCCATTTAGAAAGCGAAAAAGAACTAAGCATTCAAACTAAAGCAGGCATAGAAAGCCTAGTAAAGCTACAAGACTGCGGTGCAGAAAAAGTACTCAGAGACATCATTATTAAAAACGCGACAGGTGAAGCCAAAATAGTACAGATAGAACAACTCGAGTTTAGAGCAGAAGGCAAGCCACCCATAAGCCCTGTTGAAGATGATGCTAGTGACCTGCGTGAAACCCTAAATAACGCTCAAGAATGGGCGCAAAAAAACAATCGACCCCTCTTTTTAGGTGAATTTGGTGCGTACAGTAAAGCTGATATGGCGTCACGCGTACTATGGACAAGATTCATGCGTGAAGAAGCAGAAAAACGAAATATGAGCTGGGCCTACTGGGAGTTTGGCGCAGGCTTTGGCATTTATGACCGAGCAACAAACAGCTGGCGACAAGACCTCTTAGAAGCCCTCATACCAAACTAATGTCAGACTAGAAGCAATCTCAAAATTCATTCTTGAATACTAAATGGGTTTGATCGTAGTCACCTAGAGAAGCCTTTAGCTAAGAACAGTCCTGAACCACAAGAGCGAAGCGGCTATGAAGGTCAATACTGGGCAATCGAAGAATAGGCTGATTTCACTAAAAGCAAGTCCTAATCTCTGGCCAGCTTAAGGCTGTTCCCGCAAAAATCGATTTTTGAGATATAGCAGTTTTCATGCTAAACACTACAACGATTTAGCCCATCCGTTTTTACTCAGTAAGTTCGGCATTTAAAACACGGCAAGCGCTTTAAATGTCAAAGACGATAGCTTCTAATTAAGTTTATAATCCTCACCCGGATTCACAAAAACATTAGACTCCCACGCATACTGCTTATCATAAAGCTCCTTATAACGACCCTCATTAGCAAGCAAAGCAGCATGATTACCCCGCTCAACAATCCCACCATCTTCAAGCACAAGAATCTGATCAGCCTTACGAATCGTACTCAGCCTATGCGCAATCACAAACACGGTGCGGCCACGCTGTAAACGATCTAAACCCTCTTGAATAAGCGCTTCACTTTCACTATCAAGCGAACTGGTAGCCTCATCTAATATCAAAATTTTTGGATCAGCCAAAAGCGCACGTGCAATTGCAATACGCTGCCTCTGCCCACCTGAAAGCTTAATGCCACGCTCACCCACTACAGACTCATAAGCATCAGGAAAAGCAGAAATAAAGCCATGCGCATTGGCTAATTTACTTGCCTCCAAAACCTGCTCCATAGATGCATCAGGCCGAGCAAACTTAATATTCTCAGCAATACTGCCATCAAACAAAAAATTCTCTTGCAACACCACACCCAAATGCCGTCTAAAATCAGCCAAACGCACAGCCTCAAGATCACGCCCATCAATCAAAATTGCACCAGAACTAGGTCTTGCAAACGCCATAATCAAACTCACCAAGGTACTCTTGCCCGACCCACTCGAGCCCACCAAAGCGGTTGTTGTACCAGCCTGAGCATCAAAAGAAACCCCTTTAAGTACAGGCACGCCCACCTCATACTCAAAAAACACATCTTTAAATACAATATCCCCACGAATATCACTCAACTCAGCAAGCTCAGCATCCTTCGCATCCTCAGCCTCAAGATTCATAATGTCACGAATGCGATCAAGCCCAGCAAACGCCTCACTAATCTGCGTACCAATACTAGACATTTGAATAATTGGCGCCACCAAAACGCCAATAAAAGCAACATACATAACCAAATCACCCAAAGTCATGCCGCCACCCTGAATTGCCCGACCACCAAAGAAAATCAGCAATGTACCAATAGCCCCCACAATAACTGTAGCAAACGCCGTAACCGCACTTGTACCCGTAATACTCTTCTTGACATTCGCAAACAAACGCCCCACACCCGCAGCAAACTCACGCTGCTCACGCGCCTCCATACGGTAAGCCTTCACCACGCGAATACCCCCAAGCGTCTCAGCCAAACGTCCTGTCACCTCAGCATTAATCTGACCACGTTCACGAAAGACCGGCCTAAGTGCAGTAAATGCAAACGCCATAACTCCAGCAAATGCAATCAAAAAAACCAAAATAATAAGTGTAAGAGACCAATTAAGATAAAACAAAACCCCCAACGCTAAAACCGCAGTTAAAGCACCCCCAATAAGCTGAATGATACCCGTACCAATCAAATTACGAATCCCCTCAGCATCCGTCATAATACGAGAAATAAGCACACCAGACTGTGTATTATCAAAAAACGAAATAGGCAACCGCGTAACCTTCTCCTGCACTCGAGCGCGCATATCCATAATGGCTTCTTGTGCAGCAATACTGACTACCTGAGCCACTGCGTAAGTTGTTGCAGCTTGTAAGATTGTAGCTACCCCAACAGCTAGCGCTAACCATCCTAAAATTTCCCAACGCCCTCCCGTTAAAACATCATCAATTAAAAATTTTGTTGAAGCAGGTAAAACAAAGCCAAGCAATCGACCGATAATCATTAAACTAAAACCAATAATTAGATTACGACGATACTGCCCCAACAAAAGCTTCGCTTCAGCCCATACGGCACTGCGATTAATCTTCTTCTTTTCGCTACTCACGCTACAACTCCTCAAGAAACACTAAAAACTAAGCTAAGCCTAACTCTTTTAGAGGCATCAAGACTCCTTCTAAAGAAGGAATGAACGAGAATAGCTTGTTTTCTTCGAAAT